>JAHEBN010000184.1:0-3285 GCA_024645245.1 Jiulongibacter sp.
CAAGTTGTATGTTGATTCCGTCTCCGTCACCGGTATTCGTATTTGAGAAATTTGCGATAAATGCTGAGCTGTTTTTAGTTAGGTTTAAATTATTATTCATCTGAGTTACCCCATCAACATTCAAAGTACTATTTAGGTCTGTTGCTCCATCAACGGTCAATAGATTTCGAAGGCGAGTACTGCCATCCACATTTAAGGTAGTGTTCAAATCAGTGGCTCCATCTACTGTCAAAGTACTTTTTAGAGTAGATGCACCATCCACATTCAGCGTGCTGTTTAGATCGGTAGCACCATCTACATTAAGTTTTGCCTTAAGATTTGCATCTTTTTCAACCAGAATGGTATTGTGAAAAGTGGCCGGACCACCAACTTCCAGTGTATTTTCAACAATCAAATCTTTAACTGTAAGAGATTTTTCCATCACGACAGGACCTTTAAATGTCGCTTGATTTAAAAGTGGTCCGCCAAAAATTGATTGGCCATTGATTAAAGTGGTACCTGTATTTGAATTTAGAACAACATTTTCCTGAACGGTAAGTTCGCGGGCATCAATTCTTTCGGTAACAGTAAAAAAGTTATTGATTAAACCAACCCCACTAACTGTTAAGTCTTTAGTTATATTGGCATGACCATCTACATTCAGATCTTTATCCAATTGTAAATTTCCAGTAATTTCTGTTAGGTTTCTTAATGGACCGCCAATAGTTGTTGAACCGTCAATTTGAGTAGAACCGCCTTCATTATTTAGAAAAACATCGTTTTTAATAGTCAATGACTTGGCAAATAAAGAATTGGTAGCGGCATTCATTATGTCGTTTTCAAATAGCCAAACTCCATCAGGAGTAATTCGGAATCGTTCAATATCATTCGTTTTAAAAATCAAAGGGGAATAATCGGTAGTACCCAAAAACGGGCTATTTAGTTCGAAGTAAGAATTGTCTATCCCCGTAAAAGGCCAGGAAATTTGGTTTGAACCATTTATAGTACCATTCCCATTTTTCCATTGTGTACCGTCAAAAAAGAAGAAGGTGTGAATCTCGTCATCGTAAACTATCAATCCTTCTGCAGGAAAGGGAATACTTAGGCGGTCGTTTGTACTCATTCTTGGAATTAAGACGCCTTTTTCTTTGCTGGCAAATTCAACAATTGCACTGTTGTTTTGTGCCTGAGAAACACTTACCAAGGTGAGCGTAAATAACAAAAGCATTAAGCTTTTAATTATTACGTTGTTGTTTTTTAAAGTATTGGTCTTATACATAATAAAATAATTTTTTTTAATTACATCCTCCCGTTTGTGCAGTAAAAACTGTACCCGTTTCGGTTACGAACCCTTCTTTTAATTCAATGATTGCTGCTTCATAATTTATTCTGGCAATCCCAGTTATTTTATTGGTAGCCTCAATCTTTCCACCCAATGCCGATGCTTTTCTAGTAATTTCTCCGGCAGCATAATCATCAGCAGTCGATTGTAATAGGAGTAAAGCCGGACAAGGATTGTTGGCCGTTACCAAAGCTGAAGCCACGCTTGTGCACCCATTCCATGTACAAGAGGCAGTAAATGTTGTGGTATTAAAAATAGCGATAGTGAGTGGATTGGTAGAAGAATTATTTATTGCCCAATTAATAGTACCTCCACTACATCCGTTTAATGTAAGGGTAGAAGTCTCCCCAGATTCTACTGTGGTTGGATTAGGGCTAATTCCTATTACCGGACTTGCATTTACTACCAGGGAAGCAGTTGCAGAGGCCGAACATCCGTTAGCAAAAGTGACTGTTGCCGAGTAAACTCCGCTTTTATTAATACCTGAATTTGAAATACTAGGAGATTGAACAGTGGATTCAAAAGAATTTGGTCCCTGCCAATTATAAGTAGCTCCTGCCGTAACTGACATATTTAATGCGGCACCAGCACATATAGGAGAATTTGAGCTTATAGACACGGCTGGAGCTGATTTGATTTCGAGGGAAAGCGGAGAAGTGGCAGCCGAACTACAGTTATTTAAAATACAAACTGCTGAAATAGAGTACGTACCCACTGCACTCAAGGTTAGTGTGCTTCCTGTGCTATTATCCGACCATTTAACAGTACCTGTATTACAAGTGGCCGAAAGTTGTATGGTATTGGGTGAACATGTCACCGGGTTAGTACCACCAGATATTTGCGGAGCAGATGGTGTTTGATAAATATTTAAAGCCAAAGGAGTGCTTGCCGCAGAAATACAAGAGTTCTTAGAACATAAAGCCGATAAGGAATAACTTCCTGGATTACTCAATTCCAAGGTGTTCTGGGTACTGCTGTTGTTCCATAAAACAGATGATCCTGAGGCACATGAGGCTGATAAAGTTAAGGTGTTTGGTGAACAAACCGACGAGCTGGCAGGAGGTGTAATAATTGGTGTGGCTGGTTTGGCTTTTATTTCAGCATTCGTGCTTGCACTGTTATTGGAAGTACAACCCTGATAAGTACAATTGGCATATACCTGATAGGTACCTACTGCTTCCAGCTTAAGTATTGGACTGGTCACATTATTCATCCATGTTAAGGTACCTGCCGGACAAGTGGCACTGAAAGAAACGGAAAGTGGTTCGCATACAATCAAGCTTGTGGGTATAGTAACATTTGGAGAGCTTGGCTTGGGCTTAATTACTACTTGTGTGGTTTTAGTAAGTGTGCAACCATTAGTATAAGTTATAGTTAATCCATAATTGCCAGCTATCGGGGGAATAACATCCGGATTTTGTAAATTAGAAGAAAAACCGTTTGGCCAGGTCCAAAGGAAGTCTTCGTTAGCGATTGAGGAGGTTAATGTTAATCCTGTACCCGAGCAAATAGGTGAATTGCTTCCTACTGTAAAATCTGTAACCGGTTTTATTACTATTTGATATTCGTTACTTGGATCGGAATAACAACCGTTTTGCCTACACCTTGCAGAAAAAGCCGAATAAGTAGCCGGATTGCTGAATACTTTTGTTGGTAATTCAGTATTGTCAGACCAAATGACAGTACCTGTACTACAGGCGGCTGATATTGATACGGTGTTGGGAGCACATACAGTAAACTGTGCCGGTTCTGTAATAGTTGGTGCAGTAAGTATAGCATTAAACGAAACAGCTGTTGTAGCCGAACGAGAGCATCCGTTGGCGTAGGTAACTGTTAGGCTATATGTACCGGCTTCCGCGTCGGGTACTGTTATTTCTTGTTGGGAATCTAAGGTTAAAGTTGGACTAGACCAGCTGTAGGAATCTGCTAATGTGCTTGATAATGTAAGCGTAGCTCCTTGACAT
>JAHEBN010000184.1:3295-7721 GCA_024645245.1 Jiulongibacter sp.
CCGCTACTTTTATTTCGGGATTAGTCGGAACAGTACTGACATCTGATAGGCAGCCATTTTTAAGGCACTGGGCACTAACTGAATATACTCCTTCTGCTTTAAATACGACGCTATCCTTAGTACTTAAATCATTCCATTGTACAGTGGTTCCAACGGCACATGATGCCTTTATTATTATGGAATCAGGCTGGCATACAGACAAAAGTGCGGGAATAGTCAAAACAGGTGCATCAGGTTTTGCTTTAATTTCTAAACCTGTATTTTTGGTGGTATCAGAAACACAACCATTTAAAGTACAAACACTGAAAATGGAATAAGTACCCGGATCGCTTAAAACCAAATCAGTTGTTGCAATAGAATTATTCCATAATACAGATCCGGTAGTACATACAGATTGCAGGGTTATATCAGAACTAGGCGATTGGCAGATTATGGCTGACCCAACTAATGTAACCTCGGGTGCCAAAGGCTTTGACTTGATAGTCATATTTAAAGTACTTTGATCCGATTGACAGTCATTCAATTGACAAATAGCCGAAATACTGTAAACACCTACATCTTTAATTTTTCTGTTTGCTACCAGGGAATTATTATCCAACCAAATTAGCTGACCTTGTGTACATAAACCTGAAAAAATTAAAGAGTCTGGGAAACAAACAATATCGGCAGATGTAAGGGTCAAATTAGGTGCTGCAGGCTTTGTCTTAATTTCCAAAATATCAATCTGGTTTGAAACTTCTGATACACAACCCAATGCAGTACATTTTGCGGAAAGCGAGTAAGTGCCAACCGTATCCAATACCAAAGAACTAGTAATAGTGGTAGTCTCTAAATTATTGTTGTACCAGGTAACCGTTCCGGTACAATTACTAACAATTATTTCGTAAGTATTTTCAAAGCAAATAGCTGACTCAACAGGCTGCGGTATAACCGGAATAGGAGGAATTGGATTTATTATAATATCCGCTTTGCCCAATAGGGAGTCTGCAGTAGCAGCACAATACTTATCGCTTGCACTTACCAGCGTATAGGCTCCTTCACTGGCAGAAGCAATAACATAGGGACTAATGCTAATTAAAGTATCCTTAATATTAGTTGTACCATTTGAATAAGTAAAAAAGAAAGGGGCAACTCCCTTTAAAGCAATTGAAACATCAGTAAGGAGTTCGTTCTCACAAAGAGTGGCATCTCCGGACATTGTAAGCTTAGGCAAAGGTCTGACTAAAACTACTGCAGTATCCTGATTCTGACAAGTATTAATATCTGTTACCTGTACAGTATAAGTGCCCGAATACGTGACTTTAGCATTATTTCTGATTTGATCTGTTTGGGTATTCGTGATATTGTATGAATCCGGCCCTGTCCAATGATAAGTATTTCCTGTGCTCGAATTACTGTTCAGAGCCGATATATTTATCGGAAATCCTGCACAAACCGTATCACCAACTGTAACTACTTTTGGTAAATCCCAGACCTGAACAGTCTTATAATCAGCAAATCCGGATGCCGCACAGCTGCTATTTCCATCGTAATACACCGAAATATAATCCCCATTTTTAAGCGTATCAATGGTATAAGTATTTGTTGCACTACTTGTTCTTCTTATTTCTCCATTAATAAAGAATGTGTAATTTCCCGCGGCATTAGGAGTAGGTATTGTTTGAGCTGTTAATAGGACCGAGGTTTTGTAACAAAAGGCCGCGTTCTCACTTAGGGTCAAACTTACCGGGGTATTTACGGCTTGATTTTCGAAAGCCCCCATATCAACATGAATATTTCCAGCAGAAATTCTGATTTGACCGGCAATATCCGTATCTGTGTTAGAAATACCTGTATTATCACCGGTATTGATTCCTGGGCTACAATTTTTTAATTGTATGCCATCATCAACAGTGCCGAATACATTATCAGCTCCGTCCGGATCTGCATCATTAACAAATTGAGGATCAATATTGTAATAGTTGCTATTCCGCACTCCTGAAAATCCTGAAGTATCGGTATAAGCATAAAAACGTTCATAATGTGCTTGATTTCCTGTTCCTACTAAAAATACAGTATTTGGATTTTGTAATAAAGAAAACTCAACGGAAGCTTTAGTTTTGCTGCCATTATTTTCTATGTCTGCACCTTGCACGTTTGAATTGGCTCCTTTCTTATTGCCCCAAAAAATACTGTTACGAACTTTAGCCCAGCTCGAACTGGAATTATAAATTCCACCACCGCCAGAAACGGATGTGTTATTTCGGAAAGTTATATTGGTAATTATTGGGTTCGAAGAATTACTATTGTAAATACCACCACCTATATTGGAAGCAGAATTGGCATGAATTATAGAGTTTTTGATATCAGGAGAGGCACCAAAATTGGCTATGGCCCCGCCAAAACCTCCTGTATTACTAATAAACTTCGAATTTTTAATAATCGGGGAATTAGCCAATAAGCTATTAAAATTATATACCCCGCCTCCTGAATTGGAATAGTTTCCAGAGAACATGTTTTGATCAATCACTACCTTACTGTTATCTTCATTATAAATTGCCCCGCCCTTATTGGGAGCGGAGTTATTAAAAAACTTACAATTAGTTACTTCGGCATCGCTAAAGTTTATGTTATAAATTCCTCCGCCATAGCTAGCACTGTTGGTAGAAAATGTACAATTGGTTATGACAGGAGATGAGTGATTGGTATTATTTATTGCTCCTCCAAAGTTTACCGCTGAATTTGATGAGAATGTGGTATTTTGAATTAGGGCGTTTGATCCATTCTCATTCAAAATAGCTCCACCACTCAGGTTTGCCACATTATTGGTAAAACTACAATTATCAAAAACAGGAATGGAATTATCAATACTATAAACGGCCCCACCCAGGTTTGCATGATTTCCAATGAAACCCGTATTTGTAATTTGCGGTGAAGAGGTAGAATTATAGATTCCCCCTCCTGAAGTTGCAGAATTATTACTGAATAAACAGTTAACAAGTTGAATGTCCGATAATTTATTAAATAGGGCAGCTCCGGTATATGCATTGTTTAATTCAAATTTACAATTGGAAATTTGAATTAAGGAGGATACAGCATACAATCCTGCTCCCTTATCTCTTTCAATAGTCTTTGAGGCTTCAGTTATATTCCCAATTCCTGTGGCATTGCCATTGGTTATGGTAAATCCATTTAATTTAGCCTTGTCACTTGCATTTATTACCAATACCACGTGATAGGCATCGTCATTACTATTGTATGTGCCATTTACATCACCATTTAATATACTTGGATTGTTGTTAATTACATTTTGTGTTCTTTGACTTAACAAGGTCTCAGTTCCGGCAAAACCTCCATATATTTTTTTGCTTCCTGAAATATAAAAGGTTTTATCACGGCTATCGGATGGCGAATTATCGCCGCTGGGATCGGCACTTGGATAATATACTCCGCCCGCCACCCATATGGTGGTAGTATCTCCGCAGGTGTTTAAACCTAATGCAGATTGCAGGTCAGTGAAAGCATTTGCCCAGCTGGTTCCATCATTTAATCCCGTGGCATTATCATTAACATATATTTTTGTTGGTAATACAGTTACGGCTATTGTAGCCGAAGCAGTACAACTATTCGCATCGGTTACTGTAACGCTATACTCTCCAGAATGAATAAAATCAGCTATAGCAATACTTGGGTTTTGATCTGTAGAACCAAAGCTGTTTGGGCCATCCCAGTCGTATGTAAAGCCAGGGTCTGCAGTCAAATTCAGTGGCGATCCTTTACAAACCGGAGAATTGCCGCCAATATTTGGCAGAGGTAACGCATTAATAGTTACTGTATGAGAAGCGGAAACGCATGCTTTATCATCCGTATAGGTAATATCAACTGTATTACCACCAGATATCCCGGTAAGAACACCCATGTCTGTAATTGTCGCATAGCCTGTATTCGAAGAAAACCAAGGGTTTGGTGCAGCAGGATTTCCAATTGCTGTAAGCGTAATTTCTGCACCTTCACAAACATTATCCGGTGTAGCGTTTATAGTAGGCAATGCATTAATGGTTACATTAAGAGGAGCAGAAACGCAACCATTGTCATCCTTATAGGTAATATCAACCGTATTACCACCAGATATCCCGGTAAGAACACCCATGTCTGTAATTGTCGCATAGCCTGTATTCGAAGAAAACCAAGGGTTTAAAGCAGGAGTACCACTTCCAATTAGGGTAATTTCTTCACCTTCACAAACATTATCCGGTGTAGCGTTTATAGTAGGCAATGCATTAATGGTTACATTAAGAGGAGCAGAAACGCAACCATTGTCATCCGTATAGGTAATATCAACCGTATTACCACCAGATATCCCGGTAAGAACACCCATGTCTGTAATTGTCGCATAGCCTGTATTCGAAGAAAACCAAGGGTTTAAAGCAGGAGTACCACTTCCAAT
>JAHEBN010000314.1 GCA_024645245.1 Jiulongibacter sp.
GAACAAATTGAAATTGAATGAACTATTTTCTTTTTAACTTTTATTCAACTACTAGAAAATATATTCCTTAATTGCGACAAAATTTTCTGCTTAAATAGAACCTATCCTTTTTTCTTTGGTTGGAAGGAGATTTCTTTTTAAATATGTTTAGAACAAAAAATAAAGGTTTATCATTTCAATCAATTAACAAACTCGCTATTCCGGCAATCATTTCGGGTATTGCAGAGCCTCTACTCTCCATTACAGATACAGCAATCATTGGAAATTTACCTATCAATGCCACAGAAGGTCTAGCTGCAGTGGGTATAGCCGGTTCTTTTATATCGGCCATTGTTTGGATTCTGGCGCAAACCCGCTCTGCAATTTCAGCCATTGTTGCGAGATATTTTGGTGCAGAAGATCTCAAATCAATACAATTTCTTCCTTCTCAAATCATCTTTATCAATATCTTACTAAGCCTTTTTATTTATTTTGTAACAGTTGGTTTAGCTCCCCAGATATTTCACCTATATCAGGCAAAAGGTATTATCCATGAATTCTCCGTGACTTACTATAAAATAAGAGCCATGGGAATTCCTCTTACGCTTTTTGTTTTTAGCGTTTTTGGTGTCTTTAGAGGTTTGCAAAATACCTATTGGCCTATGGTCATCAGCATTGTAGGTGCGGTGCTTAATGTTGGGTTGGACTTTTTATTAGTATTTGGAATTCAGGGTTTTATTCCTGCTTTGGGAATTGAAGGTGCCGCTTACGCAAGTCTACTTGCACAATTGGTGATGGCAATAATGTCTATTTATTTGTTTCTCACAAAAACCCCTTTTACATTTAGCTTAAATTTTAAATTTCATCCAGAAATCAAAAGAATTCTAAGTTTGAGTTTTAACTTGATTATCCGTGCATTGAGTTTAAATTTTGCTCTTTATTTGGCGAATGCCTATGCTACAGGATATGGAAATGCGCATATTGCCGCTCAAACTATTGCATTTCAAATATGGTTGTTCTTCGCCTTTTTTATTGATGGTTATGCCAGTGTAGGAAATATTATGTCAGGTAAATTTTTAGGTCAGGATAAACCTGAAACCATTACTGAATTAAGTAAAACTTTAGTAAGGTACACTATTCTTATTACCATGATTATTGGTTCCTTGTGTTTTATTTTTTACACTAAGATTGGCTTGATTTTCAGCAAAGATCCTGAAGTTTTAATCCTTTTTTATCAGATTTTCTGGTTAGTGATATTGATGCAGCCCATCAACGCCATCGCATTTGTGTTTGACGGAATTTTTAAAGGAATGGCCGAGGCAGTCACTTTGAGAAATACCCTTCTTATTGCAACATTTATAGGGTTTGCCCCTACCCTTTTACTAGGTGATTATTTCGGGCTAGAGCTTTATGGAATTTGGATTGCTTTTTGGGTTTGGATGATTTTAAGAGGTGGTATTTTGATTGTTATATATAACAAGAAGTATCTCAATTTTTCGAAAATAATTTCCTAATCAATTTAATAAATTTTCCAAGTAATTAAACCTTTCTTTTAACAGAATATCAACTACCTCAACTTTCCTGCCTTGCACATATAAATGATCTATTGAACTAGATTTACAAAAAAATATAAACTCGTCGATTTTTTCAACTGGGATATGCAGCGTTTCCACAAAGAAAGGATCACCAAATTCTTTACGGATTTCTTCTGGAGCTTTTTGTAATTTTCTGTTATACTCATATTCAATTTCTTTACTCTTCTCTTTATCTTTATCTATAAACAACTTGCCTGCATACGAAACTAGATTCAAAAGATTTCCTCCGCTCATTATATAATAGGGGCTGTTCGGGTCATCAAATCTTATCTTAGAAAAGTCTAATGCCTCTCTGTTTACCACAAAAACTGAATCTGGTGCCTTTAATATGTCTAAGCTCAATCTGCCAACTAGTTGATGCTGTCTAAGACTAACCTCCTCAAGATACTCGTTAGAAACAGTCAAGTATATATGAAGCGATCTCGTCTCCAATAATTTTTCTGTCATGATGACTTGTAATTTATTTACATTGACGGCCGAAAAAAAAAGTGTGTCAATTAATGAAACTGGCATCATAAACCCACCTTTTTCATCCGAGGTAGTTCCTTTTTTTGA
>JAHEBN010000185.1 GCA_024645245.1 Jiulongibacter sp.
GCTTTATCGTGTTCAAAATCAAGCTTAATTCTCTATTTTTGCATTGTTGCTGCCCCAATTAAAGCTTCTTCACTTAAGCCTGGTATCACCAGAAATTCATCGGAAAGTAGTACGTCATCCATGTAAAAATCCAGACTTACTCTTTGAGTCACTTCAATAAAATGACCTTCGTCAGCTGTTCCTATTATTCTAACTCTACCCAGATGAGTGGGCACTTCTAAGCCATCTAATACATCCGGATGAATGCAAGAAAGATTGGCCTTTGAATCGTACAAAGTGTAAATATGTTTTTCGCCTTTTGAACCGGCCAATAATAAAGGATGTTTGATAATGGAAACGATTTAAACTTTACAAATATAACGAAAATAGTCTGTTTAGTAATGAACTAATTATATAGGCTAAATAGCTTTTATGTCTTACGTTTTCATTTGCTTAAATCCTGCTTTTTCAAACCAATAGATCATTCCCACAAAAAGAAAACAAATTAATAAGTGTACCGGAAGGCCTGTTTTCCAGGAATGAAACTGCCATTGGGAATTTATGTAAATCAAAGCTCCGGCGAATACCAGGTACAAAACCATTTTAATCAGTTCGTAGGGTACCGGGTAATTTTTCTGACCGTAATAATAGCATATTACTACCATTACAAAAGAACTGATGGCAAAAGTGATGGCACAGCCCAGATAACCATAAGCAGGAATCAATAAAATATTAAGAACGATTGTGATGGTCATTCCTGCCAGCGTAATCCAGGTGCCAAAATGGGTTTTATCAGTAAGTTTATACCAAATGGAAATGTTGCCATATACACCTATAAACAAATTGGCCAATAAAAGAATGGGAACCACAATTATTCCGCTGCGATACGTTGGACCGAGCAATAAACTAATTAAATCAAGATTCAAACTTACAACAAGCCAAAGTACAATGCATGCAATGGTAAACCATTTGGTACTCAAAGCTATAATCGAAGGCGAGTTTTTATCGCCCATTTTTGAGAAGAAGAATGGGTCGGCAGCGTAACGATAAGCTTGAACCACCAAAGTCATAAAAATTGAGAGTTTATATACATTGGCATAAATCCCAAACGCATCTTTGGTACTCAATCCCGCATAAAAATTTTCGGGAAGAAGACTTCGAAACATCATTCTGTCTGCTACCAGATTGATACTTCCCGCAAGCCCCATTATAAGTAAGGGATATGCATAGTTTAACACCACTTTGAGCTTTTCCCAATTAAAAACCAGGCGAAAACCGACGAATTCTTTCCACAGCATCAACAAAGTAAAGGCACTTGCCACATAATTTGCCCAAATGATGTAATCCGGTCCAATTACCGGGTTATAAAAGAATTTGGCAAAACGCAGCCAATCTGGTAAAATAAGCCCTTGGACTATGTAATTGCAAAACATCAAATAGAATACATTCAAACCAATATTGATCAGAATACTGGCAACTTTAATTTTGACAAACCTTTTTGCTTTATTTTGTGCCCGTAGTTTTACAAAAGCTATGGCACAAACAGCGTCTACCAGAATGATTATTGCCAGCCAAATTACTAATCGTTCTTTTCCGGGATAATCAAGGGCGTTAATGATGGGTGAGGCAAAAACTATGAATAGCGTAGTTAGCGTGGAGCCAAAAATCAGAATAAAAGTGAGGATTAAATTAAAATACTCGGATTGATTCTCTTTTTTAGTCCCAAATCGGAAAAAAGCGGTTTCCATACCGAAAGTATAGAGTACGTTCAAAACAACTACGTAAACATAAAGCTCTGAATTATCGGAAAGCAAACGGGGTTGTTCGAAAATACGGGTATGCACAATTACCAGAAGCCAATTAAGCAAGCGACCAACAATGCTGCTCATTCCATAGAGCACTGTATCGCCAGCTAATTTTTTAAGGACACCCATTTTCTAGAATTTGATTAAGTATTATTTTGGTGCAATGATACGGGATTAATCGAAGGAAGCTTTTAAAATTTGCATTTTTTGGTCATTTATCCCTATTAAATAGAGAGGTCCGGAGGTAGTTTTTATTTCGGTAATTGTTTTAACCTGCCCGTTAATTTTCATATCAGGAATAGGAAATACATTTGTTATTTGCGAAACCGGATTGTACACAATTTGCCCAAAAGAGGCATCATATCGACCCATTTGGATATTTGAATCATAAAAATTTCCCAAGCTTAGCAGGTAATTTTTCTTGCCATTATTAAAATTATAAAAGGCAAATAAAGGACTAAGCTGTGCTTTAGTGGGTAAGGCTTTTCGATCAAAATTTCCTTTTCCATCGTTGATAAAAATGCTGTTCTCAAAACAATCAGCGATAAAAACTTTTGATGAGTTCATTTTATCTTTTCCAAATATTTCTGGAATGCTTGCTTTAGCAAAATCTGCAGACAAGTTGAATTTTTTCCTTATAAAAGGTAATTGTTTTTCAATCTCTTTCTTATCGGCAAAGATGGTTTCGCGTCCCTGAATGTAGTAAGTTAAAATCTGATCCAGCCGCCCATTATCGTCGTAATCATTAACATACATTCTAATGGGCTCTTTTTCAGATGTTTTTAAGCGACTATTTAAGCCCAGGTTTCCTGCGGTGATATCTAAATCTCCATCCTGATCAAGATCTGAAATGTATAGTCTTTTCCACCATCCCTTTTTGGCAGATATTAGCTTTTTTTGCCATTTATTATCGTAAGAAAAAATACCGCCCCATTCGGTACAAATTACAAGTTCCGGATTATTGTCATTATTCAAATCTGCCCATTTGGCATCTGTAACCATTCCTGGGAATTTCAAATTCTCGGGTGTTCTATCACTAAAATTTCCTTTACCATCATTTAGCAAAAGATAAGATCTTGGAATTTGGCCGTAGGCCCAGGCCACGGTTCGGCAACCCAAAAATACATCCTGATCTCCGTCATTATCCACGTCGTTTACTTCTATGCATGATGCGGTTTCATAAATAGGTGGGAATGCTTCTTTTGCCGGCTGAAATATTCCATTTTTAGTATTCAGGAATAGCCTTGGTTTTTGGTATTCATTTTTGCCATAATACTCATTTCCACCATCTGCAATCAATAAATCCTTTAGTCCGTCTCCGTTAACATCTGCCCATGCGAAGTCTATTTCTTCATAGGTACTATCGGCATCAAGAAAAGGTTGCGGAGAAATGGTAAACTTCCCTGATTGATTTTGTAAATAAATTACGGGTTTTTCTTTTTTAGAAGAGCCTATTATGAAATCATCTAAACCGTCATCGTTAATATCGGAAACAGCTATCGCCGGACCTTCAGTCGACATTTTCGCGGGGATAAGTGCTTCCCTGTCAAATTCAACAAACTGATTTTCTTTATGGGTAAAATCTACGCCGGTTTCTTTAGTGACATCTGTAAAATGAATACCCAGACCCGTTTTTTTACATAGATTACTATAGTTAAAAACCGGCAAATCGGGTTTGTACTTAAATTCTAATTTTAACTTTGACGAATCAGTAAGTATTTTTTCATAGGTATTATCCGGCCAAATAATTACCAAAGAATCCAGGCTTCTGCTTTTTCCTAATCCCAAATACACGTCGGTTTCAGCCGATGACTGAAAGCCACGTACACTTAATTTTTCCTGATATATTACCTTATTTCCGGAATAAGCAAAAATTTTAGTTCCAATCGCATTGAGGTTTTTTTCAGGTCCTTTTAAGGTTAGAATTAAAGATTTATTTCTCTCATTAGTTAGGTTTTCATAAATAAAAGCGGGATCATTGATGTTATTTGTAACAATATCCAGGTCGCCATCATTATCAAGATCGGCGTAAATTGCTCCATTTGAATAAGAAGATTTGTTTCCCGAAACACTCTCTTGTAAATCTTCAAAAGTCAAATCGCCTTTGTTTTCAAAAAACTTGTTGGGCATTTTGGCTTCAGGAAGTATTTTAGTCAATACTTCATCTGATTCATTAAATTCTTTTCGATTTATTTTCGCCTGTATTTCATCATTTGAAACATAGTTCATGTAATCAGTATCATTCATTCGTTTATTGATACCATTACTAATAAAAAGGTCTTTAAAGCCATCATTATCAAAATCTAAGAACAGGGAACTCCATGACCAATCAGTGGCATGCACACCTGAAAACATAGCAATTTCGCTAAAGGTATTATTTCCATTATTTAATTGCAGAGCGTTTCGTGCAAACTGATAATTGTAGCCTTGTTTGAGCTTAAAATTGAAATTGTAAAAAGCATCCTCACCCTCCGATTTTTTAAGCATTTCACTTTCAAAAGGCAACATATCCAATGAAATCAGTTCGGGAAAAATGTCATTATTTATATCGGCGAGGTCTACCCCCATTGAGAATCGGCTGGTATGAGCCAACATGGAGTCATTCCTATCAAGGAAATTTCCTTTTCCCTGATTGATATACAGGTAGTCGTTTTCGTGGAAATCATTTCCTACATAGATATCAGGCTTTCCATCGAGATTTATATCTCCAGCAACCAAACCAAGACCATAACCAAGTGAATTGGAGTTAATACCACAAGTGGTAGTTTTATCCTGGTATTTTCCATCGATATTTTCGAAATATCTATCACCGGCCGTGGGGTGAAATTTGCCAAGAAATAGTTCTCTTTTGCCAAATGTTGCATTTTGATGTACCGAATGATTAAGTTGAAAAAAATCCAGGTCACCATCCTGATCAAAATCCATGAAAACTGCCTGGGTACCAAAAGCCTTAAGTGCTAATCCGTATTTTTCTGCCGATTCTTCAAAATGGGGAATTGAATCGGAGTCAATTCCGTTATTTATCCAGAGTTGATTTACTCCTTTTAAAAAACTGCCGTTGTCAACCTGGCTTACATAAATATCCAGATTACCGTCATTGTTGATGTCTACCACAGATACGCCATTTGACCAACCACCATTGCTTTCTATGCCTGTTCTATTGGTGATATCTTCAAAATGCATATTGCCACGATTGAGATACAACTTATTAGCAGTTTGATTGGCAGTGAAAAATAGGTCTGTTTTTCCGTCCTTATTAAAATCACCTGCTGCTACACCACCGCCATTATAGAAATACATATATTGGAATATATTCTGATCATTATTTGGCGTGATTTGGTTGACAAAGTCAAGTCCGGTTTCTGATGCAGATAAGAGTTTGAATTTAGCCAAATTACTTTTTTCTTTTTTACAGGAAAAAAGGAATATTAGGAAAAATAAAAACAAAGGACTTTTCATGGTAAATAATAAATTTTCGGTGATTCATTATTTATGGCCACTATAACCGCAGCCTTCTTGTTGATGGTAATTTTTTGTATATTTTTTACTTCGCCTTTTGCGAAAAAGCCAGAATTACTGCTGGTAATGTATTCGAAATTACCCTTGCCTTTGTTTAATAGAACATTACCCTGACAAGCATCAAGTGCAGAAAATTGGGGTATCATTTGACTAAAGTTTCCGGCTAAAAGCAGGTCGGGCATTCCATCTTTATTCAAGTCACTTGTCTGAATGGCATTAATACAAGAAAATTCTATTTGGTAGGGGAGTTCCTTTATTTCAAAATCGCCTTTCCCATTGTTTATTGCAATAATTGATTTCAGATAATTTACTTCTTTTACCTGGCTATTGGCCAAAAGGCTTTTGTCGAAGAGATCGGAAATTGAATTTTTCGCATATTCAGCGTGTTTCAGATTCCCGGTTTTTAAGCCTGGAAATTGTTCAGTAATCTCTCTTTTTAGAAAAACCGGTACATCTTTTTGATTGATGTTTTTAGTCATTATTTTATCTAATGTGCCATTTTTATCAAAATCATTGAGCCAAAGCTTAATGGGGGCGTTTTGTTTTGGATGTAAGGCAAAGTTTTCACCTATATTTCCGAGAATTAGATCCTGATCACCGTCATTATCTAAATCTGCTACTTTTAAGCTACCCCAAAATCCGGAATAGGTATTCAGACTTGTAGTTGATTTCACGAATTTACTATTGGTATAACTAAAAATTTGTGGTGACATCCAGTCGCCTACAATTATAAGTTCAGCTTTGCCGTCATTATTTAAATCAACCCACGATGCATCTCTTACCATCCCGATTTTTTGGATTGATGAGGCTTTTTCCTGGGTAATATTTTGAAATTCTCCTTTGCCCTTGTTTTCCAGAATATAGCTGACCGGATTGCTACCATATTCTTTTGGAACACTCCGGCTACCGATAAACAAATCCATATCGCCATCAGCATCGTAATCAAATGATTTAATTACAGATGTATTGAATCCATTTCTGGGCAAACTGGTATTGCTAAAAGTGAAATTTCCTTTTCCGTCATTTAAATAAAGGCGATCTGTTAATTCTCGGGCACCTGCTGGAAATTCATTACCCCCCGAACCTACCAAAAGGTCTAAATCGCCATCGTTATCGCAATCAAATAATTCGGACGCTGTGTCTTCAAAATCGATGAAGGTATTAAATGCTAACTGGGGTTTTAATTCAAACCTGCCATTTTTTTGCAGGTAAATTTGAGAAAGTTGTCCCCTTGCACCCCCTATAAAAATATCTTCCTGGCCATCTCCATTTACATCCCCTACGGACAAAGCAGGACCTTCCTTCGATAGTTTCATGGGAATATTCCGTTCTTCGAAATAATCTTCAAATTCGTTTTCCTGATGTTTACCCAATTCAATATTGCTACTTGTTAATATATAATTATTGGCAGAATTAACCGGAAATTTATATAAATCCAGAGCATTCTCAATTGAAAAGGTCAGTGTGGTATCTGCAGATAAATTTCGATTTATAGCATACTTACCCTTAGGAGTAATAAATTCAATGGAGTCAATTTTCGACTTATCTCCCAAGCCAAAAGTCAAAGTATATTCTGTACTGGATTGAAAGCCTCGGCTTGGTATGAGCTGTTTACTTAATATTTCGTTTCCCAGATGTATTCTGATATGAGATCCGATGCCAAATGTATTTAAGCTATCTCCTTTTATTTTTACTTTTAAGAAGTGATTTTTATTATCCGTGGTATTTTGATATATAAAAGCCTCCTGATTAATATTATTTACAACCAGATCCAGATCACCGTCATTGTCCAGATCGGCATAAGCAGCACCATTTGAAAAAGAGGATTTAGTAAACCCAAACTTTTTACTTTCTTCTTTAAAAATCAGTTTATCAGTGTTGTGGAAAAAGTTGTTAATTTGAGGTTTAGAGGGCATATGATCTAAAATGCTTTGGATACCTTCTTTTTTACCCGAAATGGCCATTTTCTGAGAAATCTCATTGGCAAAGAAATCAATAAAATCCTGGTCGATAACATCGTGCATAATTCCATTGGAAACATAGATGTCGTTTTTGCGGTCGTTATCGGCATCAAAAAGTAAAGCTCCCCAGCTCCAATCAGATGCATTTGTTCCGGAATAATTGGCGATTTCACTGAATGTGCCATCTCCATTATTTAATTGGAGGGTATTCTGCATATATTGATTATAAAAACCTTTTTTCTGTTTTAAATCAAAAATGTAATGGTTTTCAAAAGAAGTGGTGGTTTTAAGTCTTTCTTCGGAATAGGGAAGCATATCGGTAACGAAAATCTCCATATTACCATCATTGTTCATATCTGCCATATCTGCACCCATTGAGGCAAGACTTGTGTGTTTTATTCTTTCTTCT
>JAHEBN010000038.1:0-26250 GCA_024645245.1 Jiulongibacter sp.
TGATATTGTCTTTTTCTCTGCAGCTGATTATGCCACTGCCAATAAGGCATTGGATGCAGTAAGACAGGAACTTGGTCATATGCTTCATTTGATTAAACCGAAAGAATTACACCCGGCCTGAATTATCAACTTCCCTTTTTTCGAAAAAACCGACGAAGGAAACTGGACATTTACGCATAATCCGTTCTCTATGCCTACTGTGAAAGACCTGGATAAACACATGAAAGGTGAAAAGGTGGGTGAAATCATTGCTCAACAATACGATTTGGTTTTAAATGGCTATGAGATTGGAGGTGGATCCATTCGTGCTCACAAAGCTGAAATTCTGGAAGCAACCTATCGAAATATGGGTTACGACAAAGAGGAAATGAAGAAAAGTGTAGGACATATGTATGAAGCTTTTCAATACGGTGCCCCTCCACATGGTGGAATAGCCTGGGGTATAGACCGTTTGATGATGATTTTAGAGAAAAAGCATTCCATACGTGAAGTAATGGCTTTCCCAAAAACAGGTTCGGGAGAAGATTTAACTTTCAATAGTCCATCATTTTTATCGGAGAAAAAAGTAATGGATGCAAATATCAAGTCGATTATTAAATAATTTGAAGCAAGATTGATCTGTTTTTTAATATTTGATCATGAAATATTAAAAAAAAATACATTCAGGTTGCATGTTTTTTTTCTTTTCATTTAAAAAAGTTGTTATTTTGTGCCAGCTAAAGATATTATTTGGTTTTTAGTTTGTTGATGAAGTGTAATTGCGACACGCAGCTCCGTATTGCGGGCTGTGTGTTTTTTTTTATCCCTGTTTTAATTAGTTTAGGGCATGAAATCACCCTTGATAAGTAACGATGCCGTAGTTTTTGGTTTATTGGTAACCACGCTCTATTTGGTTTTTAAAGCAGCAGATTCTCCAAATCGCTACTTAAAGCAATTTTTCAAGTTTTTTCCACCTATACTTCTTTGTTATTTCATTCCGGGAATATTTAATTCGACTGATTTAATTTCGGGTGAAAACTCCCAGATTTATGGTGTTGTTTCTAAATACATGCTTCCACCTTGTCTTTTTCTTTTTGTAATCAGTCTGGATTTTCAATTACTTAAAAAATTAGGCCTCAAAGCCCTATTGGTGTTTTTGGCGGGGACTTTGGGTGTAATGATAGGGGGACCTTTGGCAGTTTTAATTGTCAAACTTATTGACCCAAATCTGTTTACCGGAAATAACAATGAAATGTGGAAAGGATTGGCCACGGTAGCTGGTAGCTGGATTGGAGGTGGGGCAAATCAAACTGCCTTGAAAGAGATATTTCAGCCCAATGCTTATGCTTTTTCACAAAGTGTTGCTGTAGATATAATCGTTGCTGAATTGTGGCTGGCAGTGTTATTATTGGGTATTTCAAATAAAGAGAAAATCAATGGCTGGTTGAAAGCGGATAATTCTATGATTGAAGAAATGAAGGAAAAATTAAGTACAGTCAAAATAAATGAGGAGCAAATTCCTGATTTTATGGATTACCTGAAGATACTCGCTTACTCCTTTGGTTTTTCAGCTTTAGCCTATTTGGCTGCCGATTTTATAGCTCCTTTTTTAGAAACAAATTATCCGGTGCTTTCTCAATATAGTTTAACCTCCGTATTCTTCTGGGTGGTAATCCTAATAACATTCGCGGCAATTATTATGTCCCAAACGAGTTTCAGAAAAATGGAGCACAAAGGAGCTACTAAGCTAGCCATGATAATGCTTTACATACTGATTGCATCCATTGGCATGCAAATGGATATAACGGCTATTGTTAACAACCCCTTACTTTTTCTGGTTGGTTTTATCTGGATTATTATACACGCAGTTTTTGTGATTGCCGCTGGGAAAATTTTGAAGGCACCACTTTTTTTATTAGCTGTTGGCTCTCAGGCCAATGTGGGTGGTGCAGCATCGGCGTCTGTTGTTGCAGCGGCTTACAGTCCGTTATTAATACCAGTCGGAGTAATGCTCTCAGTGCTTGGTTATGCGATAGGTACTTATGCCGGGTACATTACTGCTTTAATGTTAAAATGGGCCTCATTTTGAGTAAGTTGGCGTAATTTTTGCTAATTTATAACCTGTATCTATACGGGTTTATGCCAATTTTCAGGAAAATTTATTTTACCATCTTTTTGATGACCTTATCTGCTTTGCTATTTGCACAGTCAGATCCGGTTAAAACTGATACTATTCCCGAAAATGATAGTCATTCATTCTATGAATTCAATCAATCTTCCCCTATACAATTCAAAACTCGCTTTTCAGTACCTGACCAAAATAAGAAAACCGGATTTTATACCTTTGGCAAAATTGTTTTTGATAGTACCACCTTTAAAATTGAGAAAGTAATCTCTCAGCCCAAAGCTGAGATGGATAATAGCTCCCATACCCAACTTTTAAATCACTCGGATTCGCTTTTCTTAAGAAACTATGAACTAAATTATTTAACTACAACACAATTTAAATATTTGCCTGTCACGCTGATTCTGCATAATATACCTTATTATATAGCCCATCGTCGACAGCTTTATGCCGCCGATTTATATTTAACGAAACCCAAAAAAAATCACGCTCCAAAAGATTCAGTTGACCATTCAACTAAGAATATTAGAGATAGGTTTTCTTATAGTTTTGAAACCGGAGCTTTTTATTCAATTAACAACAGCATTCCATTCTGGCAAAAAAGTAATCAATTCGGGGCTGTACCGCAAAAAGGAAATTCTCTCTATTTTCGACAAATGATTGAATCTAAAACTGACATAAGTGCCCGATTCTTTGATGCCGACTATTGTGTTGATATCTTAACTGTAGTGGGCAGTGATACTCGTTTAGTTATTCCGGAGGCATTCCTGAAACTACATTTTGGAAAACTAACACTTGGTGGCGGAAGATTTAAGAATGTGATGGGAATAGTGGATACCACATATAGCAGTGGCTCAATTACCTGGTCAGGTAATTCGTTACCATTGCCCGAAATAAGATTGGAGATAGCTCAATATCAAAAACTTTTTGTAAGATGGTTAGGCTATAAGGGTCATTTTACACATGCCTGGTTTGGTAATCAAACATTTGTGAAAGGGTATTATTTGCATCAGAAATCGCTTTATGGGCGGATCGGAAGTGATAAATCAAAACTTCATTTATATGCTGGCATTTTGCATAATGTGCAGTGGGGTGGGGCACCAAAATATAAGGTCTATGACCCTGATTTTATACTTTCGGATGGTAAATTCCCTTCGGATTGGTTTACTTTTAAGCAAGTGGTTTTACCTTATAAAACATTAAGTGATACAACTTTAGGCTATGGCGGTTTTGAAGTTGAAAATCGATTTGGAAATCACCTTAGTCAGATTGACCTTGCCGCTGACTATTATTTTGGTGATAAACGGATAATGCTCTATAAAAACAACATTATCGAAACGGGTCGCACTTTGGGTAGTTTTTCTAATCTGGACGATGGTCTTTATGGGTTTAGTTACCGAAATTCTAATGAGAAAGCTTTTATACGCAATCTGGTAGTAGAGTATTTATTTTCTATGAATCAAGGAAGTTACAATGCTCTGATAGCCAGACTTTTGAAAAAGCCATTAAAAGATTACGGAAATAATGCTTTCTATTTTAATCACCAACAATATTACGATGGATGGTCTTATGGTGATCAAACTATCGGCACTCCATTTTTTATTCCTGATAAAGAGTTGGTCATCCAAAATAATCATGGTCCTGCGGTATTTTCAAACTCTAATCGTATGAAAGTTTGGTATTTAGCCACTAGTTTAAAATTAAATTCAATCCTTTTGGAGGCCAAAGGGTCTTATAGCCAGAATTACGGTTCATTCTTGTTTCCAATAACATCATTAAATCAGCTAAACACCAATTTCAAGTTTATTTTCCCATTGAAAACAAAAAATACCTTCTTAAATATTCAGGTAGGAATTGATCATGGCGAATACATTCGTGATAATTACGGAATTAATGTATCCTATCGGCGTAATTGGTAAATAAAATACTTCTTTTATTATTCTTATTTATTTGGCCAATAGACCTTATGATTTGGTCATTTTCTGCTAATTTTGCGGTTCTTAAAAAAAAGACTTGAATCTTTTTATAAAATTATTGCTGCTTGAAGAATATTAGGAATTTCTGCATCATTGCACACATCGATCACGGCAAAAGTACACTTGCCGATCGTCTTTTGGAGTTTACGGGTACAGTAACACAACGTGAAATGCAAGCCCAGTTGCTTGATGACATGGATCTGGAAAGAGAAAGAGGAATTACCATTAAGAGTCATGCCATTCAGATGGATTATCTTTATAATGGTGAAAAATACACTTTAAACCTTATCGATACTCCGGGTCACATTGATTTTAGCTATGAAGTATCCCGATCTATTGCAGCTTGCGAAGGTGCTTTGCTAATTGTAGATGCCGCTCAAGGAATTGAAGCTCAAACAATCAGTAATTTATTTCTTGCGTTGGAGCATGATCTGGAAATTATTCCGGTAATCAATAAAATTGATCTTCCGGGAGCCATGATTGAGGAAGTAAAAGATCAGGTAGTTGATTTAATTGGAATAGATCCCGATTCAATCGTTTTGGCTTCGGCCAAGGAAGGAATTGGAATTACAGATATATTGGAAGCAATTGTAAATCGAATACCAGCACCGGTTGGAGACCCGAAGGGCGAATTACAAGGTTTAATTTTTGATTCTGTTTTTAATTCATACCGGGGAATTGAAGTTATTTTCCGTGTAAAAAGTGGAAGTATCAGGAAAGGTGATAAAGTAAAATTTATGGCAACCGGAAAAGAATACGAAGCAGATGAAATTGGAACTCTTCGACTTAAAAAGCAACCCAAAGATGTAATAGAATGTGGAGATGTGGGTTACCTGATTTCCGGTATTAAAATAGCCAAAGAAGTTAAAGTAGGCGATACGATTACGCACTTACTGCATCCCGCCAAAGAAGCTATCAAAGGATTTGAGGAAGTAAAGCCCATGGTATTTGCCGGTATTTATCCGGTTGATACTACCGAATTTGAAGATTTGAGAGATGCTATGGATAAGTTGCAACTTAATGATGCTTCTTTGGTATGGGAGCCAGAAACTTCTGCGGCCCTAGGATTTGGCTTCAGATGTGGTTTCTTAGGCATGCTCCACATGGAGATTGTTCAGGAAAGATTGGAAAGGGAATTTGACATGACAGTGATAACCACAGTACCTTCCGTTAAATTTTTTGTTAATCTCAAAAATGGAGGAAGAGTCGCTGTTTCGGCACCTTCGGAAATGCCGGACCCCAATTCGATAAACACGCTGGAAGAGCCATTTATAAATGCTCAGATAATTACTGCAGCAGAATACGTAGGCCCGATCATCACTTTATGTATGGACAAAAGGGGACTGATTAAAAATCAGATTTACCTGACCTCGAATAGGGTAGAACTCACCTTTGATATGCCACTTGCCGAGGTGGTATTTGATTTCTTTGATAAATTAAAAACAATAAGCAGGGGCTATGCGTCTTTGGATTATAGCCTTTCCGGTTTCAGGGAATCGCACCTGGTGAAATTAGATATTCTGTTGAATGGTGACCCGGTTGATGCACTTTCTGCTATCGTGCACAGAGATAAAGCCTACGATTGGGGTAAAAAGCTTTGTGAGAAACTAAAAGAACTTTTGCCTCGCCAGCAATTTGAAATTGCAATTCAGGCGGCGATTGGAGCGAAAGTAATTGCGAGAGAAACGGTGAAAGCCATGCGAAAAGATGTAACTGCCAAATGTTATGGAGGAGATATTTCGCGAAAAAGGAAACTATTGGAAAAACAAAAGAAAGGCAAGAAGCGGATGAGGCAGATTGGCAATGTGGAGGTACCACAGGAAGCTTTTATGGCTGTTTTGAAAATTAATTAAGCTTTTCTTGATAAGCAGACCCGCTATTTAGCAGCTTTCTTTTATTTTTGAGGATAATTACAGATTCTAAGTACAAAAAGATATAATTATTATGGCTGAGGTAATCAGAATGCCGAAAATGAGCGATACCATGGAAGAAGGGGTAATTGCGGCATGGCATGTAAAAGTTGGAGATAAAATTAAAAGTGGTGATATTCTGGCCGAGGTAGAGACCGATAAGGCTACTATGGATATGGAATCTTACGAAGATGGAACCATCCTGTATATTGGTGTAGAAAAAGGGATAGCAGTACCAGTGGATGCTTTAATGGCTATTGTCGGCAAAGAAGGCGAAGCATTTGAGCATTTATTGCATAATGGATCGGCACCTATCCCGGCCGCTGAACCTGCAAAATCAGAAGAACCAATAGTTTCGGAAGAAAAACCTACACCAGTGGCAGCAAAAATAGATACTTCAGGAATAAATGCAGTACTAGTAAAAATGCCTCTTTTGAGTGATACCATGACAGAAGGTGTCATTCATAATTGGTTGAAAAAAGTGGGCGATTCGGTAAAATCGGGTGATTTACTTGCCGAAATCGAAACAGATAAGGCTACCATGGAATTGGAAGCCTATGATGAAGGTACGCTGCTTTATATTGGAGTAAAGCCAGGCGAATCTGTACCGGTAAATTCTGTAATTGCAGTAGTAGGAGAAAAGGGGGCAGATTTTGAGGCATTGCTTAAAGCAGATGCATCTCCAAAAATCGAAGAAAGCAAACCCGCAGCGACAGTTACTGCCGAAGCACCAAAAGAAAAAGTAGAAACCACTGCTGCTTCAGTAGCTGAAGTTTCGAGTCAGAAATCGGTAGAAAGTAATGGAAGAATTTTAGCTTCTCCTTTGGCCAAAAAATTGGCCGAAGAAAAAGGAATCAATATTGCTGATGTAAGCGGAAGCGGAGAAGGTGGTAGAATTATAAAATCGGACGTAGATGGATTTGTGCCTTCTGCCAAGCCTGCAGCTACGTCTGTTTCAGGTCTTACACCGATTTCATCAGGTGTTGAAAGCTCAGAAGAAATTGCTTTAACTCAGATGCGTAAAGCAATTGCACGTAGTTTGACAGATTCACAATCTACTGCGGTTACTTTCCAACTTACCATGGAAATTAACATGGATAGGGCAATTGTAGCTCGTACTGCTATGAATGAAACGTCACCTGTAAAGATTTCATTTAACGATATGATATTGAAAGCCTGTGGTGTGGCCTTGAAAAAGCATCCAAATGTAAATTCTTCATGGCGGGGAGATCATATACGTAAAAATAACCACGTACATATTGGTATGGCTGTGGCTATTCCAGACGGTTTGATTGTACCGGTAATTCGCTTTGCTGATACTTTGCCGCTCTCTGTTTTAGCAGCTACCACAAAAGATTTAGGTGGAAAAGCAAAATCCGGTAAACTTCAGCCTGCTGATTGGGAAGGAAATACTTTCACAGTAAGTAATTTAGGTATGTTTGGTATAGAATCATTCACTTCTATTATCAATAATCCTAAAAATGAATCGTGTATTATTTCTGTAGGGGGAATTAAAGAGACGGTAGCTGTTAAGAATGGAGAATTCTACGTAACCAATATTATGAAAATCACCATGACTTGCGATCACCGCGTAGTTGATGGTGCATCAGGAGCTGCATTCTTAGTTACTTTGAAAGAGCTTTTAGAAGAACCATATAAACTTTTGGTTTAAATTATATTTTGAAAAGTATTAAGAAAATCCCCGAAATAGCTTCGGGGATTTTTGTTTTTAAGCCTTATTTCCTACTAATTCTGGCCTTTCATCTGGCCCCCATCCACCGTATTCTGCACTACTCAGGTTAAATTTCAATCTCAATTCGTCCTTATCAAATGTGCAAATGATTTTATCGGAGTGAATGCATTCTATGAATTTATTGGTAATTTGTAAATTAGTATCATCGATCCAGGTGGCCGATGATGCTATAAGAGAAGGAATGCTCGTATTTGCTCTTAAGGTAGCAGGAAAAGGATTATTAAGGCTCTTTTCATTCACCTTCCAGGCTTCTACATTAAATTTCAAAGTGCTGTATGTTTGATTAGATTCAATCAGCATTTCACCATTCCTGTCTGTTATATTAAAAGTAATAGCTGAGATATTAAATGGATTTTCAGAAAAAATATATTTGACGCCATTAGTATTTCCTGCATTGGGAGAATTATATTTGATTTTAGGTGTATTTAAGACTTGATTCTCACACATAGTCTGAAGTTCAGCATAAGTATTTGGGTCTTCCTCTAATACTTTATCAGAAATTCCCGGAAGCAGGTGATCCCACATCAATTGCATGGATTTTCCCATATCAAAAGTTTCTGAGTTTACGGCAATTACCATTTCCTGATCTGGCATTATGATGCAATATTGACCAAATGCCCCATCACCGCGGTAGAATCCCGGTTTACAACGCCAGAATTGATATCCATATCCTTGAGACCAATCTCCATCGCCGGGATTTGATTCTGTTAATTTTGAGGTAGCCGTTTTTATCCACTCTGAATTTAATAATTGTTTACCTTCCCATTTTCCTTCCTGTAAGTAAAATTGTCCAAATTTGGCTATCGAATCTGTACTTACTCTTAAGCCGTAACCTGCGGTATTTAGGTTATCAGGCGATTTTTCCCAATCGTAGTCTTTAATTCCAAGTGGGTCAAAAAGCCTTGGTTTTAAATAATCAACCAGCAATTGCCCACTTACCTTTTCAAGGATAGCCCCAAGCATATAGGTCGCTCCGGTATTATATAGAAAGTGAGTGCCGGGCTCATGAATTACAGGATGATTAAGAAATGAGGTTACCCAGTTTTCGCCAACACTTGACCTCATTACCGGTAAAGTATCAGTTTCATGACCTGAATTCATTGTTAGCAAATGCTTCACTTTCATCTTTTTTAGGTTTTCATCGGGTTCACCTTTATATTCATCTTTGAAAAAAGAAAGCACCTGATCTTCCACAGCTAATAAATTTTCCTGTACGGCAAACCCGATTGCGGAACTGGTGAAACTCTTACTTAGTGAGTAAAGTGTATGTTTCATCCCTTTTTCGAAAGGTTTCCAATAGGTTTCAGCTAACACTTTTCCTCGTCTTAAAAGAGCAAAACTATGCCATTCCAAACCCGATTCATTTGCTGCATTTATAAAATTAATAATAGACTTTGAACTCACGCCTTCCAGTTCCGGAATCGCTTTGATCATCCCTTCAATGAGTTGATCTTTTGAACGGCATTCAGTAAGAACAGGCCAAAAACCTAGTACAGCTGCACCGGTAGAGAGTTGATTTAGAAAATATCTTCTATTGGTTTTCATTTTTGGTTTGAATTAATTTACCCGGTAAGCGGCTACTGAATTGGCATTAAAAGTTGGTATAAGTAACATCTTCTTAGATGTAATAAATTCGATATCGGCAGCATTTTTGTTCTGATCTTTGGTGTCTAAAATACATGCTTTCATGCCTGCATTATCAATGTAATATACCTCGCCGTTCCAACTTGATATCAGGTATCCATCTAGGTGTTTTTTTACACCATCACCAGCAAATATGCTGTCTGCCAATATTTTAGCATTACCATTGGTCAAATTGTATTCTATTACATTACCGGATTTGGAACTGGAAAATATAAGGCTTTCTCCATCTACCAAAACGCCGTTTATTCGCAGTAAATCGTCTGATTTGTATAATTCAGAAACTACTCCATTTTCAATTGTAAATGCATTCTGATTATCTGAGTCGGTAATATAAATTTTTCCAGTTTTATCAATATCCAGATCGTTCAAAAATGTTGCTCCCGGAATATCAATTTTTTGCATTATTTCTCCGGAATTCAAATCTATCTCAGCCACATAATCTATATCGGTCACATATAATTTACCATCATAAATACCCATTCCTTTCGGAGCACTTAAGCCTGATGCCCATTTAGCATTCAATATTTTGCCATTGGTATCAATTTGGGCAATGTAACCATCATTATCTTTTTCTCCGGGAGGTAGGTTGCCAATACAAGAAACATAGATGACATTATTTTCTGGATCATAAATTACGGATTCCGGCGTTTGCAGCGTGGTGTCGGATTCCCAAATTTTCGTTAACTCAGGGTTTGTATTCATTACATTCGTTGATTCTGTTTGGTTATTAGAATTACACGCAATTAAGGTGCTTAATATCAGCAATGCAGAAGTAAGTTTTAACATGATATTATTTTTCGGTTGAATAATTCTGAAAATTAGTGGAATTTTCAGGATCAACGAAATTTAAGTAGACTAAGTAGCTCAAAAGCCGAATGTGTAGATTATCAGCTTCTTATCGAGGATATGAATTATTTGGAAAGAATCATTTCATCCGAAAGTGTTAGAATAAAAAAAACCTGAGCGATAACCCAGGTTTTAATTTTTTAAATAGCTTCTAAAATACGCTCCATTGAAACTTCGTGCCCAATTCTTTCTTTTAATTCTGAAATGGGAACTCGCTCTTGTCCCATGGTATCACGATGTCGAATCGTCACACAATTGTCATCTTTTGTTTCGTAGTCCACGGCAATACAAAAAGGCGTTCCAATTAAATCCTGACGGGTATATCTTTTCCCAATTGCTCCTCCATCGTCGTAAACCGTTCGGAAGGTAGATTTCAATGAATTCGCAATTCCTAGTGCAATATCAGCCAAGCCATCTTTTTTAACCAAGGGAAGCACGGCAGCTTTAATCGGTGCTATTGCCGGATGCAATTTTAAATAGGTTCTTTCTTTTTCTCCGGTTTCACGGGTAAAAGCATTGCAGAAAGCTGCAAGGAAAAGGCGATCGGCACCAACTGAGGTTTCTACTACAAATGGAATATAATTGCCGTAAGGCTTTTCCGTATCTGGATCAATTTCGGGATCGAAATATTGTTGTTTCTTCTTTGATAGTTCCTGGTGGTTTCTCAAATCAAAATCTGTACGTGAATGGATACCTTCAATTTCCCGGAAACCAAATGGGAATTTGTATTCAATGTCAACTGCTGCATTAGCATAATGAGCAAGTTTTTCATGGTCGTGATATTGCAAACTTTCTGCAGGCAATCCTATTGCTTTATGAAATGCTAATCTTTGCTTTTTCCATTCCTCGTACCATTCCATTTCAGTACCAGGCCTTACAAAAAATTGCATTTCCATTTGTTCAAACTCACGCATACGAAAAGTAAACTGACGTGCAACAATTTCGTTTCGGAATGCTTTTCCAATTTGGGCTATACCAAATGGAATTTTCATTCTGCCACTTTTCTGGACATTTAAAAAATTGACAAATATTCCTTGAGCTGTTTCGGGTCTAAGGTAAATAAGGCTTGAATCCTCTGCCACTGAACCAACCTGGGTGCTAAACATCAGATTAAACTGGCGAACTTCGGTCCAATTAGCAGTACCGGATACCGGGCAGACAATATTTTCTGAAATGATTAATTCCCTCACAGCTTCCAAATCTTCGGCTCCAAGCAATCGCCCCATTTCGGCTAATAAGGTTTTGGATTCTTCAACTTTTCCCGCTTCTGCCAATGTTTCAGCTTTTCCTTCTAAAAGTTGATCGGCCCTATAACGTTTCTTACTATCCTTGTTATCAATCATGGGATCATTAAATCCATCTACATGGCCGGAGGCTTTCCAGGTAAGTGGATGCATGAAAATGGCAGCGTCGATACCAACAATATTGTCGTGTAGCTGAGTCATGGCTTTCCACCAGGCCGCTTTCAGGTTGTTCTTTAGTTCAACGCCATTTTGACCATAATCATAAACCGCTTGAAGTCCGTCGTAGATTTCAGATGATGGGAAAACAAACCCGTATTCTTTGGCGTGTCCAATAATATCTTGTAAAGAAGTGGCTGGTGCTCCAGTCTGACTCATTGATTTTGTATTTTATTTCGTTCAAAAGTGCTGCAAAACTAACCAAAAGCTTTTAAATTTCAGTTTGATTTAATGTTTTAACTAATACAAGTATGATTCATATACCTGAAAAGCCATTAGTATCTGTAGAATGGTTAAAGGAAAATTTTAATAATCCGGAAATTTTAATTCTGGAGTCAAAATTAAAACCGGTTAAAGCCGCGGATGATTGGGAATCAGGTTTTAAAATTCCAGGTGCTTTAATGATCGATGTGGAAGAAGACTTCAGTGACAAAAATATTGACTTACCCCATACTTTACTTTCCGAGGGTGATTTTACCAAAGCTGCACAAAAGGCAGGTATTTTTAAAGATAAGGTATTGATAATTTACGATCAGGTCGGAGTTTATTCGAGTCCACGTACCTGGTGGATGTTTAAAACCATGGGTTATAAGCATGTTCTGGTATTAAATGGTGGATTACCAGCCTGGCGAGAAGCTGGTAATGAAATTGAGGAGTCAATTTGGCCGGAAGTCAAAACCGGAGATTATGTTGCGAAGTTTAATAAGGATTTATTTATGGATACATCCAATGTTTTAGATGTATTGGAAAATGAAAATTATCAAATTCTGGATGCACGGTCTGCCGGAAGATTTAATGCCACAGCTCCTGAGCCCAGGCCTGGATTAAGAGGTGGACATATGCCTGGTGCGAAGAATTTACCTTTTGAAATTGTCTTAGACCATACCAATTTAAAATCTCAGGAAGAACTAACTTCACTATTTAACGATCTGGTAGGAAAAGATCAAAAATTAGTTTTGACTTGTGGCTCGGGAGTTACAGCTTCTATTTTGGCATTTGCTGCCGAAATTTCGGGTGTTCAAAATTATGCGGTTTACGATGGCTCTTGGGCCGAGTGGGGCATGCCTGGAGAATTGCCGGTTATCAGTACATAGATAAAGGATTTTGAAAAAATTTGAGGAGTTTTAAAATTTAAAAGAATATGTCTAAATATGTCATGTTAATATTTGTCATAAAATGAATTTCGCTATTTTTTTGAAAAATCAACGCCTAGTAAGTAATAAGACTATGCTTGAGTTATCGGCTGATACTGAAATAGACCAGGCTCTGTTGTCGAAGTATGAATCTGGTAACCGAATGCCTTCGGATAAGCACTTGTTAGCTCTGGCCGCAGCTTTGAATGTTTCATTGCATATTCGCAGAAAGGAATTTTTGGCTGATAAAATCGCTAAAATGCTCTATAACGAAGATTATCCATTTGAAATATTAATGGTGGCAGAAAGCCGGGTGGAATACCTGACTTCGAAAAGAGCACTTCAATTACAGGAACTTACGCATGAAATCCAGCAGAAACTTTTTGATTTGGAAGATTTTCAAAAGAAATGGCAGGAAAGTAAGCCTATGAATACGCTCCAGTTAGAAAAATTGAAAGAGTATTTGATATAAACTATACCTATCATTCTAATCGCATTGAAGGAAATACGCTTACACTTCAAGAGACTCATCTGGTGGTAAATGAAGGTATAACTATCGGTGGAAAAAGTATGCGGGAGCATTTAGAGGCCATAAATCATTATGAAGCCATAGATTTTATCCGTGCAATGGTGGATAGTTCATTAGATATCAATAAAAGGAATTTATTAGATGTCCATAGATTGGTATTTAAATCCATAAATAATGAAAACGCAGGGGCATTTCGTAAAATCAACGTGAGAATTACTGGAAGTGAGCATATTCCACCTGATGCTTTATTAGTAGATCAATTAATGGATGATTTTTTTGCTTTTTATAATCAAAACAAAAATAGCATGCATCCCGTTATTTTGGCTTCGGAAATTCATCAAAGGCTGGTAAGTATTCATCCTTTTGTTGATGGCAATGGCCGTACTTCACGTTTATTGATGAATTTTATACTTTTAAAAAATGGGTATACGTTAGCTATTCTTAAGGGAGATTTGGATTCCAGGCTGGCATATTATAAGGCATTGGAGTCTGTACAAATTAATAACGATCCCAATACGTTTTATGAATTGATTATAGAAAAGTCGAAAGAGTCATTAAAAGAACACTTAAAAATGGTGTAAACAGCTGCACCATTTTTATTGATACACCAGAGAACCTTCTGAGCAATTTTTACACATCTCTATTTCGGAGCGGGATTTTATCAGGCTATTTCTAAAATTTTGGTAAGATTGACTTTGCCAGATTTCTTTAAAGTTCATTTTGGAAAGTTCTCCCATCCGATATTCGGCATCTTTATCAAAACAGCAAGGCACTACAAGGCCATCCCAAGTAATTACACAGCTATGCCACATTTTCCAACAGTGGTCTACCAGTTTATTTTTAATGGAAAAGGTACCATCTGTATTTTTAAGGTATCTTGAATATTTGTCTGAATCCGGTATTAACTCATTCCCATTTTCGTAATCGTAAACTTGAGCAGTTTTAAATTTTACTTCGTCGACACCTAAGTTGTGGGCCAGTTTTTTTACTTCATCGATTTGGTGTTCGTTTGGCTTAACAACCAAATATTGAAAAATAACATGTGGAGTTTTGGAGCCTGACTCTTTCTTTGCCATCACTATATTTCGGGTTCCTTCAAGCACTTTTTCCAAATTGCCACCCACACGATATTTCTCGTATGTTTCCTGTGTGGTGCCATCGATAGAAATAATCAATCGGTCCAGTCCCGATTTTACAGTTTTTAAAGCCTTATCTTTTGTCAGGTAGTGTGCATTTGTGGATGTGGCCGTATAAATGCCTTTTCGAGAAGCATAATTAACCATTTCTAGAAAATCATTGTGCAAATAAGGTTCTCCCTGAAAATAGAATGTGAGGTACATCAGGGTATCGGAAATTTCATCAATTGTACTTTGAAAAAGGGATTTTTCAAGCATGCCTGTGGGTCGGGTAAAAGACCGTAAACCACTTGGGCATTCGGGGCACCTTAAATTGCAACTGGTGGTAGGCTCAATTGCCAATGCCACGGGAAATCCACTGATATTGGCTTTTCTGGTAATTTTGGAAATAAGATAGCTGAATAAAATAAGAAGACTATTTTGAGCTCTTTTAAACGTAATTTTGTTTAAAAAGTTAAGGCTATCTTTCATTAAATTATTTGGCAAAAAACCTTTTATAAATATCCAAAAGCCTTGGATCGGTTTCCTTTTCCACTATTTCTTCCAAAGCTTTGTCGGCTTCAGGCATACCTATTAGCAAGCTGAGTGTTTGAGTTGCAGAAAAACGGGCTACCCAAATGGATTCATTTTCGGCAATTTTTTGTAAAAATGGAATTGCCTTAAGTCTTGTATCATTATCCGTATTAACGATATAAGCCCCCAAGGTACCAAGTACCTGATATAACTCCATTCCCGAAAATGATGAAATCCTTTTTTTGAACCAATCAAAATCATTGGGATCACCTTTACTGCTCAGGTAATTTGCCGTAGCCATGAATATATTGGCATCATCCATATTTTTCATGCCAAATACTAAACTATCAGCGTCGGGCGGTTCATTTATCAAAATAGCTTCTAATGCTGCTCCTCTTACCTGATAAGAAGTATCGCTAAGTGCTTTTCTGAATAGCAGGTCATTTTGAGGGTTTAGGAAATTCTGCATTGCCAAAATTGCAGCTGCTCTCACTTGCGGCTTTTGATCAGTCCTGATAAGTGATTGCAGTTTTTTCTCTACCGTAAGGAACTCGTCGCCATCGTAATTGGCAAATTTAAGTGCAGCCATTTCACGAATGTGCCAGGAAGGGTCATTTAATGCAAGCAGAGCCATTTTACGTAAAGCTTCATTTTGCAATGGATTAGTAGCCAATTCACTTTCGGTATCTGGTTCTTTGGTTAATTCTTCAAATGCCTGAATTCGACTTAAAACGCTCGCAGAATGCTCAAATTGACTTATCCAATTGTTTTGGTTTTGCTCGAATTGAACTTCAGCCAAACTTTCCAACTCAGGATTTGGACTTAAATACGAGGTTTTTGAATTTATTTCAATATTAAAAGTTTGCTTTTCTTTTTCTATCCACAAGCTCTTTTGAACAGTACCGGATTCATTTCCAATTTCTATTTTTAGGGGAAATTTATAAATCAAAGTATTACTTGAATCTAATTTTTGCAGGACATCCAGTTTTAAAATACCATTTTCAAATTTTGATGAAATTACGAGTCTTGGATGACCCGGGTTTAAAAACCATTGGTCGAAAAACCAATTTAAGTCTTCACCGGTTACTGCTTCAAAAGCTTCCCGCAAATCGCTCAATTCCGTATTGCCAAGTCTGTTATCTACTAAATATTTATGTAAACTTTCGAAAAAAGCTTCATCACCAACCTGATTTCTTAACATGTGCAGTATTCTTCCTCCTTTGGCATAAGAAAAACTGTCAAACATCTCTTCTTCGTCATCATAATGATATCGAATTACATTCACTTGTTTTTCAAGTGATTCTGCCAAATATTGATTACGTTCATTGAGTTGAACAATTAAGGCTTCGTCTTTGCCATATTTATATTCAGTCCAGAGAAATTCCGAATAATTGGCAAATGATTCATTTAAAGGCAAATTGGCCCAGGACTCACAGGTTACCAGGTCGCCGAACCAATGATGAAAGAGCTCATGAGCAATAACTCCATCACTGTTTTCGTCTATTAGTTGATTAAAATTCTTTTGAATGGTATTACCATGCACCGTGGCTGTGGTGTTTTCCATAGCACCACTAATATACTCTTTAACAGCTATTTGTGAATATTTATCCCAAGCATATTTTACACCAAGTTTGCTTTCGAAAAATTTTATCATTTCCGGTGTTCGCCCAAAGATACCTAAAGCATATTTTTCGTATTCAGGCTCCACATAATAACTAACTTCAAAATCTTTATATGTACTGTCTGTTACTTTTTTGAAAGGTCCGGCAGCAATCATTGTCAAATAAACAGAATGGGGAATATCTTGCTCCCATGTGTCGGTTCGGGTTCCATTACTATTTAAAACCGTATTTATTAATTTCCCATTAGAAAGTGTTAGAAATTCATTTTTAACGGTTAAACTAATTTTTTGGGTATGTTTTTGGTTTGGAGAATCCAGGGTTGGAAACCAACAGGAATTGTAAGAGGTTTCACCTTCCGACCATAACTGTGTAGGTGAATTCTTGTCTGTGCCATCGGCATTGATAAAATAAAGGCCTTTTTTCTGAGGGTCTTTAACACCTTCAATTTTTGCCAGGTCGTCCGGTTTAGCCACGTATTCAATTTCAGCTAAAATGGTCTCTGATTTAGTATAATTCCGGCCCAAATCAATACTAAGTTTCAAGCCATTGTAAGTGAATTTTGCTTCTTTATTATTTATTTTAACACTATTAATGTCAAAACTTTTTGCATCAAGAGTCAATGTGTTCTGGTCATAAAACCAGGGTTTTAAAGTTAGTGTTGCTGTTCCTTTAAGTTGCTTATTTTGCCAATCAGGGCTCAAATTCAATTCGGTATGAATAAGATCAAACACTTTTGTAACACTACCTTTATATACATCCTGGGCTTGTATTTGTGATAATACAAAACATAAGAAAATCGACAGGGAAATTTTGTAGATGTGATTTTTCATCATTTATCGATTACTTTTTACTGCGACTTAAATCATTAAAAAAATATTCTTTATCTTGTGTTAAAACGTATCCGTAATCAACGTCTTCATCCAAAATGCTGATTTTATAAATACGTTTAAATACAAAATCGTCGAGACTTGCATATCCACCTTTTATTAGAAAGGTGATGGAAAAATCGGAGGGGTTATATTCCCACCTACATTCTGTAACATCTAAATCAATAAAATCTACACCAAGGCAGGCGTAAACGTCATCACTACTTTGATAATCGTACTCAATTCTGCCATTTGGTAAAAATGTCCATATCATGGTGTTCACGTCAACTTTGGCATTGTTAAACTCTACAAAGAGTAATTCTTTTTTTTCAATCCTGTTTGTTTTTAATATCCATTTCTTTTCCGCATCAAAAAGCTGAAGGCTTTGAGCCGAAACTATTATGTGTGAAAAGAAAATAAATAAGAAAATTATGTTTTTCATTGTTATTTCAGTTTTACATAAAGGAAATGGCTTTGCGAGCCGGGAAAAAGGATGCAAGCACTGTGATTAATAAAATACCGATGGATGAATAAATAATATCGTTAAATTTAAGCTGTACAGGATAGGCGTCTATTATTGCGAATTCCATTCCCATTTTAAGCCAACCGAAATACATTTGACTCAGGCATACGGTAATTCCAACCAACATACCTATGGTAGACCCCAAAATTCCAATAAATGCTCCTTCAGTAAAAAATATTTTTTGAATTAAGTTTTTATTTGCACCTAAAGCCGCCAAAGTACTGATGTCATCTTTCTTATCTAAAACGAGCATACTAAGCGAAAAGAAAATATTAAAACTTGCCACGCCAATAATGAATAATAGTGCAACAAAAATGAATAATTTTTCGATCCTGATAGCTCGGAATAATGCCTCATTTTGTTCGTCCCTATCTCGGATGGTGAATTTTTTACCTAAAATATTGCCAAGAGCTAATTTGATGTTATCCGGATTGTCATTTTGATTAATGAAAATTTCATAAGCTGTAAGCTTATTTTTCAAACCGGTTAAATTTTGCATTTGCCCGATTGGAATGAATACGTAATCATCGAATTGTTGTTCCAGTGCAAAAACACCTGAAACGGGTAAAGAAGCACGGGTAATATTATCTTCTGGATTCAGAACGTTCAATTTCTGATTTTTAGGATACCAAAGCTCGAGGGGATCCAGGAAATTTTGGGTCTGAAGGTTAAGTCGTGTATACACCCCGCCACCTACAAAAGCATAAGGTAATCCATTTATTTCGGTGGAGGCAATACCATCTACAAGGGCTTCACCGAGTTTGGTTGTTTGTTGGAAAGTACTATCTACGCCTTTTAAATGGACAATTATCTGATCATCCCCTTGTTTTGCAAGAGCGTTGTCCTCAATAACTTGTGTTATCGATTTTATTCCGTTAATAGCTTTGATTTTCGTCAATTTTAGTGAATCTAAATCAAAAGATTTCCCAACAGATGCAGTTATTTTAAGATCAGGGTCGCTCGATTTGAAAATTTCCCGATTCAAATCTTCTAAACCATTGAAAACTGATAAAACGATTATAAGGGCCGCTGTTCCAATACAAACGCCAATCATTGAGATCAAAGATATAAAATGAATAAATCGCCTTTTCTTTTGAGAAAAGAAGTATTTCCACGCAATTTTAAGCGGAAGGTTCATTTAACGGGTATAAATTTTATCGTCTTCATCGTCGTTTTCCGGAGCAGGCGGAATATCCAGATTGGCAAATAGTGCTTCAATTTTTTGAGCATATTCCGCAGTATCGTCTATGAAATAATGAAAATCAGGAATTATACGAAACTGATGACGTGTTCTGTTACCAAACAGACTTCTAATTTTTTTATTGTTTTCTTTAATTTGCTCAAGTAATGCTTCCTTATCTGTAACCATTAAGAAACTTAGATAAACCCGGGCAATAGACAAATCGGGGCTTACTTTTACATCTGTGATAGTTACAAATGCACCGTTAAAAAGCGACTTTAAGTCTTTCTGAAATATTTCGCTCAAGTCTTTATGTATTTGTCTTGCAACTTGTTTTTGCCGCTTGTTTTCTGTCATTTCAAATGATATCGAATTCTTTTTAAATTTAAATACAAATATCCGCACTTATTTTGGTTAAACCTTTGGCAATAGTATAATTTTGCAGCTGAAATGCCTTAAACAAGTATAAATTGATTACATTTTTCAGGATAAACTCGATATTTCAAGTCTTGTCGGTTTTGGTTATTTTATTATTGATCAAATTTCCGTTTTCAAGCATACCATTACCCATTTTACTTCCTGAAATTGAATGGTTGGAAGTAGGGGAGAGGCTAAATTCAGGTAGTTTTTTGTATAAAGAGCTGTGGACAGGTACCGCCCCTTTAACTGCATTATTTTATAAACTTATTTATGCCTTTTTCGCCAGAGATTTAATCTATTATCAGATTTTTGCTATTGTTTTGGTTTATTTTCAGGCTTTATATATTACTCTAATATTGAATATCCGCAATGTTTTTCTGGAAAGAAATTATGTTCCTGCCCTTATATACATAGTACTTATGTCTGTTTCATTTGACTTAAGTAAACCTTCACCTAATTTACTCGCTACCACATTCGTGTTACTAACAATCGGTGGTATTATCAAACAGTTGGATAACAGGTCAGGAGTAACCGATGAAGTCTTTGAAATTGGTTTATTTCTAGGATTAGGTTCCTTGTTTTACCTTCCCACTTCTATTTATATGTTTTGGGCATTACTTACACTAATAGCATTTACGGGTGTCAATATTCGTCAAATATTTCTGGTATTGGTCGGATTTTTTTTACCATTAATAATAGTATGGATTTATTTTTATTTAAATGATTCTTTAAATGAATTTAACAATCAATGGTTTTTAAGTATTCTGACAATTCGGGATTTTTATCTGAATGATTTTTATCATTTGATTCTGGTATATTCGATTCCTGTTATTTTGAGTATTTTTGGAGTTTTACGCCTGCTTCAAATAGGCAGATATAGTAATTTTCAAACTCGAGTTCAGCAGGCTATGATGTTATTTGGTATATTTTCATTAGTTCAAATGATTTTTGCCTCCAATGCAGCTTCGTATCAATTTGTGTCTGCCATTCCTTTTATGGCATTTTTTGTGACCGGATTTTTTAACCATTTGAAAGGGGCATATTTGCCCGAAATAATATTTTTGTCTTTTCTGGTATCCGTGTTTTTTATTCAAATCCAGGGGTATCGCCCTTTTTTAGGTAGAGGCTATAAACATTTGAGTGAAATGCAGGTAGATACCCGCGATATTTTGCCAGACTTTAATGACAAAACAATTCTAATTACAGGGAATAGAAATGATGAATATTTGGTTGGTAAGTCGGCTACACGTTATTTAAATTGGGATTTGGCAAAATCAGAATTACAAAATCCTGATACCTATCTTGCAGTAGTTAGAATTTTTGATGATTTTAAGAAAGACCCGCCTGAATATATTATTGACAAGGCCGAAGTTTTTCCAGTCATTTTTAAGCTTATACCTGCAGTTTCTAAGATGTATATTCCTACAAATGTCAAAAATATCTATAAAAAAAGGTGAGCCTGTACAGGCTTATAAATCGGAATATTTTTTTTCGTACTGATTTTTGAAATTAACAGGAAATTTTATTTACTCTTGTTTGGTGTCGGCCTCCCTCGAAAGCTGTTGCTAAAAATGTTTTGACATATTCAAGAGCCTCTTCTTTACTAATAAATCTTGCTGGCAAACATATTATGTTTGCATCATTATGCATTCTTATTAATCCTGCAATTTCATTATTCCAAACAAGTCCGGCTCTGATATTCTGGTGTTTGTTCGCAGTCATGCAAACCCCATTCCCACTTCCGCAAATTAAAATCCCAAAATCATATTCGCCACTTTCTATGGCGTTGGAGAGTGGGTGTGCAGAGTCGGGGTAATCAAAAGAATCTGTATTATAAGGACCGTAATCGGCGGTTTGATAATTTTGCTCCTGTAGATATTTAAGAATGAATTGTTTGTATTCATATCCCGCATGATCACTTCCAACTGCAATTTTCATTTTCTAGGTCTTTTATTATTTAATGCTTAAAACTATGAACAAAATTTGATGAACGATTTGTTATATTTAGAAAAAGATTCATAAATGAGGGTAAAAGAATATTTTGCCTCAAAACTAAAACCAAATGAATACAGAAACAATAGAAAACGAGGAAGATAGAATAAAAGAAGCTTTTGTTGAACGAAACTGGAGTGAAATTCAAAGTCAGGATTCCTGGCAGATTTTTAAAGCCATTGCTGAATTTGTGGAAGGTTACGATAAAATGGCGAAAATCGGCCCAAGTGTTTCCATTTTTGGTTCAGCACGAACTAAAGAAAATCACAAATATTACAAAATGGCAGACGAAATAGCGGTAAAATTGGTAAAAAGAGGGTATGGGGTTATTACCGGCGGCGGCCCGGGCATAATGGAAGCGGGCAATCGCGGTGCTCAAAAAGAAGGTGGAAAATCGATTGGACTTAATATTAAACTTCCGTTTGAACAAGTTCCAAATCAATATGTGGATATTGATAAGAGTATTAATTTCGACTACTTCTTTGCCAGAAAAGTTTGTTTTATTAAGTATTCTCAAGGATTTATTGTGATGCCTGGTGGGTTTGGAACCCTGGACGAACTCTTTGAAGCAATGACCTTAATTCAAACAAAAAAAATTGGAAGATTTCCAATTGTACTTGTAAGTACATCTTATTGGGGAGGCCTTATAGAATGGATAAAAAAGACTATGCTTCTTAAAGAAAATAATATTAATGCGGAAGATATGAATCTTATGCAAGTAGTGGATACAGCCGACGAGGCAATAAAAGTCATTGATGATTTTTATGCCAAGTATATGCTAAAGCCTAATTTTTAATTTTACTTTTTCCAGTTCAAGGCAACGATATTTTGGCCGATCTTTTTACCATCAGATAGGCCATTTTCATTGTCCTGAGGTGTATGGATTCCACCAAGTATGCGAGAATAACCGCATTCTATGGCAAAGTCGGATATTTTACTGAAAGGTCTTGATTTAAATTCAACATTTCGAAGATCATCCTTCGGTCTTCCGGTATGAAAATCATCAACAAAGCTGCTATTGTCATCAAATACACTTATTAATGCTGTTGCCGTAGCCGAAGCTTGGGTGGAGTGACCTGAGGTAAAAGCTGGAAAAGGTGGTTCTGGCCAAAATTGGCTATACGCACCGTTAATCCATCTCCTGATATAGGGAGTGGGCCTTTCGGCGTGGTAGTAGTATTTACATTTCCAACAATTTACAAATGCATCCGCCACTGCCATACCTACCTTGGCAAACAACGATGTTGCTTCAAACAAATTAATTTGTTTTTCCTTTATCAGTTTTGCAGTTAAATAAATGGAGTGGCCGGGAGGGCTTGCTGATGTAGCTGGATCGTCACCCCACCATAGTGCCATTTCTTTATCTTCTTGGGTAAGCTTTAATTGGGTTTGGTATACAGTTACCATATCATTATAATATTTGCTATCCTTTTCTTTAGAGAATGGATATTTTTCAGGGATTCCCAATTCTTTATTTGCAGGAATAAATGTTCGATTTTGACCCCAATGAGGATGCATTGGGAGCATAATTGCTGATTGACCAACAACTGGCGGAGCCCAGAAACCTACCCCAGATGGGTATTTATAATTAGCATCAAAAATATTCATATACCCCTCAAATCCACCATCAGTCTTTGACCATTCTGAAATTTTTCCAGCTATTACTTTTCCATAGGTTGCGGAGTTATCAATTGTTGATTGCGGAAAGGAAAGTATTTTTTTTGAATCAATTATCTCATTTTCTAAACTATCAATTTTAAATTTATATTTATCTGTGGCGTGAGGATAAAGGAAACGAATTTGAGCAGCAACAGCCGAATTCATGACTAGTTCCCAGTCGTAGTTGAAATTTGCCTCTGTTTTAGGTAATTCACCTAATCCAGTTAAATTTGGAGCTACAGATTGAAAGATGATGCTACCATTTACGGTCGATTCATACATGGTAAGTCCCATTGACCTGGAAGTATATGTAGGAGAATTACCTGTAGTATTTTTGATCAAATCCAAAGTAAGATTGATCCATTTAAGAGCATTTTCTGTGCTTATTTCTTTCTCTTTGGGAGGATCGGGTATAGGATCATCGATATTTTCATCACTTGATTTATCACAAGCGGAAAGAACCAGAAATAGTGCCAGAAATTTTAAAAAGTGTTTCATTACTCTATGGGTTCAAAATCAATATATGGCGAAACATTTTTGATGTCGTTGCTAGAGAGTACCTTAATTTTCGCCAGATCTTCAATACCTTTAATTCCTTTGTGCTGATCTCTGTAACTAAATACTACCTTCCATTGGTAATTTTTTAAAGTTGGGTGCTTAAAGCTTTTGGCATCCACCTTATTAATTTTAAACTTTGTGACCGTACTTCCAAGGAATGTTTTCGATTCCAATGAAGAGATAGCCTCCTCAGTAATCCCGTAAGTTCCTTTTATTTGTTCAAAATTGTTAAAACCGCCCAATTTATTACGGTAATTAATAATTCTTTTTGCAAAAACCTCGCCAATTCCTTCCAATGACATCAACTGAGTTTCATTTGCGGTATTAATATCGAAGGATTCGACTTCAGTTTTTACTTTATATGCCGGTTCTATACCAGAGACTCCATAGATGGCTTCACGGTTGGAAATGTGATTATTATCATTTTCTGCTCGCGAAGGCAATTCTATGAAATTGAATATTTTTTGGAACATCCCCGCATCAATTCCAAAAACCTTTGATAAGTCTTCTTTATACTTAAATATGGCTCCTTTGTTCCTGTATTTCAATAAGTTACTTGCCGCAAAATTGCTTAAACCGCCGGCTCTTAATTCTTCGGCAGAAGCTGTGTTTGGATTAAAAGTTATTAGCTTTTCATTGACTTTGTAAGTATCATTATTTTGATTTGAAGAGAAATTTTGCTTTTCTTTAAAAGTGATAATTTCAGGGTTATATTCTGAAATAATTATTTGACGGTTTGCTGAATGGAAAATACTTTTCGATAAAATAACAGTTAATGCCAAGAATAGTATCAAACCAAAGAAATAAAGAGTGTTCTTTGCCTCTGCATAGCTTAATTGCAGGCTGTTTTTGATCCAAATAACTACCTGTTTCATAGTGTGGGTATTAGGATGATTTGTTTTGGAATTAAATCTCACCGAATTTAAATAAAAAAGGCTTTGTTTACCTATCTAAACAAAGCCTTTTTTTGTGAAGCTTTATATTTTCTTATTTAAACTCAATTGTTTTTAATGCAAAAAGAGGTTTACCTTCAGCATTTTTGTTACTAAAAGTAAGATACAATATGTGCGTACCTTCCTGAATTTCACCTAGAATTATTTCTACAGGTAAAATATTATCTTCCTCTACTTTTGCTTCGCCTACTACCATTCCCGTTTCTGAGTCTTGTCTGATTTGCAAAACACCACCTGAAGTCTGACCTTTTTGACCAAAAACAGTAAGAAGTATTTTTTTAATTCCACTTAAATCAATTTCATCAAATGCAAGATATCCATTATCGTTTGCTATTGCAACCTCACCATTTTCCGGGATTTCAAATTTCAAAGTGTTATCAGACGCCGCATCGAATTGGGTGGCATTTATTAAAGGAAACCGAAGGATTTTGGTTGTTGAATTACTCAATGAACCAATTTTAGTGCCGCCTTTATCCGAATAAGAAGCCTGAATAAGTATTGCACCGGATTTCTTAGACATTAAATCAGAGGCATTGTATTGATCTTTAACCGGAAGTGAGGCTAATTGGGTATCATTAATTGAAAGTATGTATCGCACAATGGATTGTGCATCTTTAAGCTCCAGATCAGGGTGAGCGGCCATGGCTTGTTCTCCCCAAACACCGCCACCACCGTTAATAATTTTTTCAGCCAAAAGGTTTATGTTTGAATTATTGGAAGTGTATTTAGACGCTATTTCTTTATAAGCTGGTCCAATTGACTTTTGATCCGGTGAATGGCAGGATTTACAATCATTATTATCAATTAATCGCCTTCCACTTGCAAATGTCAGGTTACGCTGATGACCGATCGCAATCATGTTTTTGTCGTATCCTTCCAGATAATTAATACTAACAACCACATCGTCGGCATTAATACCGGCATTTAGAGTTCCATCTTCTTTATCGTTTACTTGTACTTCATAATCAATTTTGTCCTGGCCAAGGTAAAAAGTTTGGTTACCTGTTGTTATAATCTCCAATACAGGTGGCTCATTACCTACTTTTATAATTTTTTCAGCCGAACTCACATTGCCAAATTCGTCTTTAATATTTAATTTGACATTGTACTCGCCTGCTTTTTTAAACTTTATAATTGGATTTGCCAATTTGCTTTTTTTCATACCCGGACCAAAATCCCATTCATAAGTAAGTTGATCCCCATCGTAATCCAAACTGCCGACTGAACTAAAATGGACGGTCAACGGAGCAGCACCGATTTCCTTGTCCACCGATAGATTTACTACCGGTGTTCGGTTGCCGTTGTTGTATTCAATTCGTGACAGCATTGCTTCTTCGTTTTGGCTGAACCAGTTTAAACCATATTCTAGTAAATACAAAGTGCCCTTGTTACTAAACGCCATATCCATAGGGTGGTAAAAACGGGTGTTCGGCATAAATGGCTCCATAGATGTATAGTTGCCTTCTTTATCAA
>JAHEBN010000038.1:26260-29811 GCA_024645245.1 Jiulongibacter sp.
TTTCCTTTGGCCGATGGATAGTCGTCCGAATAATATACCGGGCCGCCCATGGGATTGCAACCTCCTTTGCCTAATTCCGGAAATAATTTTGATTCAGCATAACTATACCAGACAAAAGGTTTTTGTGAAGGAGGGAGCTCTTTTAATCCTGTGTTGTTTGGAGAATCGTTTATTGGGTATTCAGGGTTATATTTTTCCCCAGAAACATTCGTTTCAAAATTAAAATGGTTGTAGGCATAATTATCTCCTGTAAACATAGGCCAGCCATAAAACCCTGCTTTTCTTGCCTGATTGAACTCAACATATCCCTCCGGGCCTCGTTTTGGATCGGGTTTCCCTGCATCCGGGCCAATTTCACCCCAATATAAATAGCCATTATGTTGATCAACACCAATCCGATAAGGATTTCGGTTTCCCATAACATAAATTTCAGGACGAGTGCCTGTTAAACCTATTGGGAAAAGGTTTCCATCCGGAATTGTGTAAGATCCATCTTTTGTAGGTTTAATTCTAAGAATTTTACCTCTCAGATCGTTGGTATTTGCTGAAGATCGCATTGCATCCCATCCTGACCGGCCTTCTCTGAAATCAAATGGCCCATATCCATCGGAGGCAAACGGGTTTGTGTCATCTCCGGTTGAAAGAAAAAGGTTCCCATTGGCATCCCAATCAATACTACCACCAGTATGACAACATTCGACCCTTTTTGCAGGAAAACGCAAAATTACTTTTTCGGTTTCCTTTACTAGTTTGTTAGTCTTCAAATCGAATTCGAAACGAGACAAAAACTGATCCTTATGTTCATCTGTTTCTGGAGAATAAAAAAGATAAACCCAGTGATTATTTATAAAATCAGGGTCAATATTTACACCCATCAAGCCATATTCAAACTCTTTATATACATCTATATGAGCTGCAATAGTCATTTCTTTGCTCATAGGATCATAAATTTTCAATAACCCTTTTCGTTCAGCTACCAAAACTCTTTCATCTGGTAATACAGCTAACTCCATTGGTTCGTCCAGATTTTTAACTAAAACTGTTTTTACGAAGCGATTTTCTTCCGGCGGAAGTGTACTATATGCCTTTGAATAATCTACAGTACCTGCTAAAACCGATTTTAGCCCTTCGCTGAAATGTTTCATCATATCAGGCTCTGAAAAAGTGGAAGGAACATGGCCAAAATTGGAATAGAATACTTTGCCGCCGTCATAATTTTGAAACCATGCCATTGGATGAAAATCACCCATTTTACCCCCTTTGTAACTTTTCTCGTCAAGTGTAATTAGAAAACTTAGCTTTTCTTTTTTTAAGGATTTGAAGTCGTAAAATTCATCGGCACGGTTAAAGTGTTGGGATAAGTGTTTGGTGGAAGGATGTTGCTGATTTACCACAGTCATTTCACCGTCTTGAACATTAGAAACATCTCCACCTGGATGGCTCATAAACCAAGCTCCCACAAGTCCATTGTACCAAGGCCAATTGTACTCGCAATCAGCTGCGGCATGAATTCCCATAAATCCGCCACCTGCTTGAATATATCTTTCTAATTGAACTTGTTGTTCATTATTAAGTATGTCTCCTGTGGTATTCAGAAATACCACGGCAGCTAAGGTTCTTAGTTGATTTTCATTAATATCATCAGCATTTTCAGAAAAAAGAACTTCATAATTCAGTTGATTTGCGAGATTTTTGAAAAAATCTTTCCCTGCCTCAATAGATTCGTGTCTGTATCCAGCAGTTTTAGAAAATACCAGTATCTTATTTTGCTGGGCCTGTGAAAAAATCACACAAATTATAGTAAGAAGCAGGGTAAATAAAAGCCTTTTTATATACATATTAATGATTGGGTTGAAATGAGCTTTAAAAATACAAAAAAAGCCGGAAATGTAATTTCCGGCTTTAAATACGAGTGATATTAATATTAGAATTTACCAGCTTCAGATTCATCTTGAAATTTAAAGTGAACTTCATCATTCATGAATTCTTCCAGAGCCATGCTGGTTGGCTTTGGTTGACGCTCATAAAATTTTGAAATTTCAATTTGTTCTCTGTTTTCAAAAATTTCTTCCAGATTATCAACATGCGAAGCAAATTCTGCTAATTTACCTGTTAATTCATCTTTGGTGCTTAAAGCTATTTGCTTGGCACGCTGTGAAATGATATAAACTGATTGATATATATTATTGGTTTTGGCTGCCAATTGATCGGTATCTCTGGTAATAATCGATGGTGAAGTTGCCATATTTTTCTTTTCCTATATTTAAATGAGGTGCAAAATTAATAATTTATATCGAATAAAGTGTTGATTAATTAAATTTTTCCCAATTCGGTTTCTTTACTTTCTTTGGCTTCCTTGGCTTCTTGCTTAGCTTTTTCTATTTCCTGCTCGGTTTTTAATACATCTTTTAACCTTTTCTGAGCTTTTTCGTAGATATCACCCAACTCTTTTAAATATTTACTTCCCGGGTATTTGTCAATAAATGACTCATAACGAGTCATGGTTTCAGTATATCTTTCTCTCTGTTTAATAAAGTAGGAGTTTTCAGCTAATTCAAAAATGGATTTAACCTGAATAAATGACAATTCTTCATTGTATTCAGAATCTGGAAAATCTCTTTTAAAATTATCAATCGTTATTACTGCGGCTTTATAATTGGCAATGGTTACACCGCTTGTCGTAAAATACAATTTCGCCTTTTCATAAGCCTTTTTCTCCAATCTCACCCGTAATTCTTCCAGGTTTTCAGCACAACTTTTGGCGTATTTACTCTCCGGATAGGTATTGATATAAGTTTGCAATGCGTCTATAGCTGTAAGGGTGCTTGTTTGATCCAGATTGAATTCAGGTGCATCTTTGTAAAGTGAATAGGCATACATGTAGTAAGCCTCCTCTGCATAGGGACTGTTATTATAGGTGGAATAAAATGTTTTGAAAAGGTATGAGCTCATTTGCATCTGCCCCTGATAATAGTTACAATATGCATTGTAAAATTGAGATCGCTCAGCGGTAGAGTCGCCTTTAAGTAAGGGCATTATTTCTTCAAACAGAGTACCGGCATGGAAATAATCTGCCTCCTCATAATACTTTATGGCAGCTTTATATTTCTGATCAACTGTACCTGATTTCTGTAGTTTGTTGAATTCTTTATGGCATGACCAAAGGCTTGCCAGTGATAACAAAAGAATAAGGGTTTGAATAGATTTCAATTTCATGCCGCAAATGTACAAAAAAGCCTATGATAGCAAACGTAAGCCAATGCTATTAATTATGAGAAGATTTATTAAATTAAGTTAAAAGATCAATTATGACGTACCAGAAGCTTTTTAGTTGCTACTTTTTTGCCGTCAATCAGAAGTTGATAGAAGTAAACGCCATTATCCCAGTTTCGAACATTAACCTTTATTTGTTTTTCAAATTCATCTAAATCTACCTGTTCAACCTGACCGCCAAGAATATTGTAAAACGATAGTTGGGCTTTTATTTTACGTGATTTCAGGATGTAATCAAGATTTGCATAATCATTAGCCGGATTTGGATAAATATTAGA
>JAHEBN010000186.1 GCA_024645245.1 Jiulongibacter sp.
AAAAACATGCAGGTCGCCAATGCCTATCTGATGAAAAATGGCCTGATCCATCTCAGAAAATCGTGAGCGATAAAGTACGTACCATCAACCTTTGGACCAGGGGCGTATATTACGAAGGCCTTATAGAAATGTATAAAATCAATGCCGATCCGGCCTATTTAAATTACATGATCGATTGGGCAGAAGGCAATAACTGGAGCCTGAGATTTGGGAAAGATTCCAGGCATGCAGATCCCATGTGTGCGGCACAAACTTCCTTTTCCTGAATGATTTGTCGACAGAAGATCGCAAAATAGCCGATATAAAACATGCAGTGGATTTGATGATTAATTCAGAAAAATCAGACGATTGGACCTGGGTGGATGCTTTACAAATGGCCATGCCGGTTTGTGCTCAAATGGCTGTTAATTACAAGTATAAGCATTATTCCGAAAAAATGCATGAACTCTACATGCATACAAAAAACACCTAAGGTGGGGGATTGTACAATACTCAGGAACACCTGCGGTGGCGGGATAAAGATTTTGTGCTACCGTATAAAACACCTGCCGGGAAAAACTGCTATTGGTCGCGTGGCAATGGATGGGTCATACTGGCTTTAACCCTTGTAATGGATATTTTGTCAGAGACAGACCCCCATTATACCGAGTATAAAAACACCTATCTGTATATGATGGAGGCCTTATTGCCCTTGCAAAGAAGTGATGGATTCTGGAATGTTTCCCTTACCGATCCTTCAGATTTTGGTGGACCTGAGTTGAGCGGAACGGCCTTATTTGCCTATGGAATGGCCTGGGGAATAAACAAAGGAAATTTAGCTAAGAAAACTTATTTAAAACTTGCATTAAAAGCCTTGAAAGCCATGAATAAAACGTGCCTTCATGCCATTGGAATGTTGGTATTTGTACAAAATACAGGTAAAGAACCCAAAGACGGGCAACCGCTCGGTTTTGATAAAATAGCTAATTTCGAAGACTTTGGATTGGGTTGTTATTTATTAGCCGGGGCAGAAATTTACAGCTTGAAAAAATACTCAGGCAGGTTTACTAATTTGGCATTTTAAATAATTCGCTGATTGTTAATAACATTTTTTAATTTTGCGAGACCAAACCCATCTTAATCCTTTCCAAATTGAGAAAAGCTACAGGCTTCGCGTTTTTCATTCTTTACCTTATAACTTTTTCCGTTTTTAGTCAAAATTCCGGCTGGCAGTTTCACGGCAGCATGCAGCTCAATAATAATGGTATTTCTCCTGTTCCGGCGTTTAGTTTGGGTAGGCCTGCTTCCATGAACTCGTTTGGTATTAAAAAAGGGGCCTGGACATTTTCACCGGAATACAATTTTGCACTGGATGGTAAGCCTTGGTCTATTAACGAATGGGTAAGATATCAAAAAGGTAAAGATAAATGGATATATCAATTTGGCTGGAATCTATCTCAGTTTTTTACCCGGGAAAACCTTATGATTAATGGCAAAGAAATCGAGAACGTCAAATTAAACCGGTACACTGTTTTAGAGGGAATTGGTGGATATGATTTTTCAGAGAAAATTTCTTTGAGATTGATGTATTGGCGAAATTACGGTCTGGATCCGGATGCTGTAAAAAGTGGAAATTTTGTTAACCTGACAGCTATTTTTAGCAAAATAAAATTAGTGAAAGAAGTGAATGTCACTTTTCAGCCCAGCGTTTTTTTTATTAAAAACAAAATACCATTTAGCGGCCTCTTCACCTCGGCAATTATGAGCGTGGGGTATGGTAAAATACCTTTTCGCGTTTCTGTACAAGCTGTACAGCCATTGAAAACCATTCCCGAATCCGATCCAAATTGGAACATCGGCTTGAACTATAATTTCTGATCTTTTTTATTACTTCCGTTCTGCTCTTTTTCAGGAAATTTTAGTACTTTTCAGTACTATAATCAATATTCAACCTGAATGAAATTTAAACGTACCCTTAGGCCTAAAATTTGTTTTACTTTATTTGCGTTTTTGTTCACCAATTTGGCTTTTGCTCAATCTAAGGCTGTTTTGGTAAAAGAATTTATTTACGAATCGGCACCATTTCCGAGTTGTCATGCATCCACACTTGCTGAGACTCCAGATGGTCTTGCAGCTGCCTGGTTTGGTGGTACCCGCGAGAAAAACCCGGATGTGGAGATCTATTTCAGTATCTTGAAAAACGGAAAATGGAGCACTCCGGTATCTGTGGCAAATGGTATTCAGCATGCCGATAAGCGGTATCCGTGCTGGAACCCCGTACTTTTTCAGGTTCCGAATGGGCAATTAATCCTTTTCTACAAGGTAGGCCCCGATCCTTCACATTGGTGGGGTGAAATGAAAGAAAGTGCGGATGGCGGCGAAACCTGGAGCGAAAACCGAAGGTTGCCCGAGGATATTTTTGGTCCGATAAAAAATAAGCCGGTACTTTTGGAAGATGGCCGGCTACTGTGCCCCTCAAGCAAAGAAACCGAAATAGGCGAAGATGATCATTGGCAGGTTTTTGTGGAAGAAACCAGCGACTGGGGCAAAACATGGAGTATCACCAAACCACTGAATGACGGGGTAAAAACCAATGCTATTCAGCCAAGTATTTTATCGTATGCAGATGGACGCCTGCAAATGCTATGCAGAAGTCGCGAAAACAGACTGATGAGCTTTTGGTCGGATGACAAAGGCAAAAACTGGGGAGAAGTGGAAATCACCGATATTCCAAACCCGAATTCCGGTACAGACGCAGTTACACTTAAAGATGGCCGTCAGCTACTTGTATATAATCCAAATGAAAAAAATGCCGGAAAATGGGGAGGATCCCGCAGTCCTTTAAGTGTGGCCATTTCCTGGGAAGGGCGTGTTTGGGAAAAAATACTCGATTTAGAAGATGAGCCAGGTGAGTTTTCTTACCCGGCAGTAATACAAACTACCGACGGGCAAATTCACATAAGTTATACCCACCAAAGAACTAAAATCAGGCATGTGGTTTTGGATCCTTCTAAAATTTAATCAGAAGAAAACACATGTTAGATATTGTTGTACTTATTGTATACCTGGCCGGCGTAATGGCTATTGGCCTATATTTTTACCGCAAAAATAAGTCGGCTCAATCATTTACCACGGGCGAAGGCCGGCTGCCTTCCTGGGCATTGGGCATGTCGGTATTTGCCACATTTGTAAGTAGCATTAGTTTTTTGGCCTTACCGGGAAACGCCTACGCCAAAGACTGGAATGGGTATGTGTTTAGCCTGAGTATACCGCTGGCTGCCTGGATTGCCGTTAAATATTTTGTGCCCTTATATCGCAGCATAAAATCCGACTCGGCCTATTACTACCTGGAGCAGCGGTTTGGCAGATGGGCGGGCATTTATGCTTCGGCTTGTTACCTGCTTACTCAGCTGGCCCGCATGGGAGCCATTCTCTATCTGCTGGCCTTGCCCATGCATGCACTTTTTGGATGGAGCATCCCCCTGATTATCGTTTTTACGGGTATTGTGGTTTTAATTTATGCTTCCATCGGTGGCCTGGAAGCCGTGGTCTGGACAGACGCCATTCAGGGAATTATCTTGATTTTCGGTGCACTTTTATGTTTATTGATTCTTATTATTAAAATTGATGGTGGCCTGCCCTCCCTGATTCATATCGCTGCCGATTCAGATAAATTCAGTTTGGGTGAAACTCGTTTCTCATTTACCCAAAGTTCGTTTTGGCTCATTTTGGTATACGGTTTATTTATAAATCTTCAGAATTTTGGAATCGATCAGAGCTATGTACAACGCTATATTTCTGCCCGAAACAATCGCGACGCTGCCAAATCGGTTTGGCTGGGAGCTTTACTTTACGTTCCGGTCTCGCTGCTTTTCTTTTTTATCGGTACTGCACTTTGGGTATATTATCAACAAAATGTCAACCTGTTGCCTGAGCAGCTTTTAGCAGCAGATAAGGCAGACAAAATTTTCCCCTATTTTATTGTCAATGAGTTACCTGCAGGTATTAGCGGCCTATTGATTGCCGCTATTTTTTCGGCAGGAATGAGTACGGTTTCTACCAGTATTAACAGTTCGGCTACGGTATTACTTTCAGATTATTATAGGAAAAATGTAAGCGATGATCGCACTAGACTAAAATTCCTTCGGCTTGCTTCGGCTACAATGGGTTTGATAAGTATTCTTGTGGGATTGGCCTTTAATGGTGTTGCTAGTGCTCTTGACACCTGGTGGGCTTTGGCTTCAGTCTTTAGCGGAGGTATGCTGGGTTTGTTTTTACTGGCATTTTTGATTCGAAATTTAAAGTCTGCCGAGGCTTTTTTTGGCGTTTTGGCTGGGGTGATTTTTATAATTCTAATGAGTGTTGGACCCTTGCTTGGAAAAAAAATTCCATTTGCCATTCATGCCAACTTGGTCATAATTTTCGGAACTATTTTAATTTTTGGAACAGCACTCCTGATTCACATTTTTAGAAAAAAATAGGCGTTTTTGCCGAAGTCTCGTTTTTCGTTTGTTAATTCCTGAAATGAATTTATTCTTAATCTTATGATAAGGCTTTTTGTTGTTCTTTTTCTCTTTTTGAATCTTTTTGCCAATTCTTCAAAAGCCCAGAACCCGATGCTTTTTAAGGATACTTCCCGGGTAGGCGTACCTTATGCCAAAGATCCTTTTGTGTTGAGATTCAAGGGTTTATATTGGCTTTATTATTCGATACCACCTGCATTGGATGGTTCGGTAGGTTGGAGCATTGGCATTGCTTTAAGTGAAGATTTACAAAAATGGAGTAAAGCCGGAGAAATAAGAGCCACACAAGAGAAAGAAGGAAAAGGGATTTGTGCCCCTTCTTTATTAATTCTGGAAAATAAGGTTCATATTTTTTACCAGTCCTATGGCGATTTTGGTAAAGAAGCCATTTGTCATGCTACGTCCGAAGATGGAATTCATTTTGATAAAGATCCCGGTAATCCGGTTTTCAAAGCAGAAGGAGCCTGGAATTGTGGACGTGCTATCGACGCTGAAATTATTTCGATGGACGAGCAATACTATCTGTACTTTGCCACCCGCGATCCCAAAATGGAAGTGCAATCTGTGGGTTTGGCTACTACGCTGTTTGGAGCAAATTTTGAATGGGGTTCCTGGGAAATGCTGTCTGATGAATCTATACTAAAACCGGAAGAAAGCTGGGAGAAGAAATGCATAGAAGCTCCATCCATTATCAATAGAAATAACCAATATTATATGTTTTATGCCGGCGGGTATAATAACGAACCACAGCAAATAGGAGTGGCCAAAAGTAGAGATGGAAAGATATGGAAAAAAATATCGAGCGAACCTTTCCTGAAAAATGGAATGCCCGGCAGCTGGAACGAAAGCGAGTCTGGACACCCCTGTATTTTTGAAGATGTGGATGGCCGAACTTATTTATTTTATCAAGGAAACGACGATAGAGGTAAAAGCTGGTATATATCTTACAGAGAAGTAGTTTGGAAAAAATCGGGGCCGGTTTTGAAAAATATCAATTGATTTTATTGAAAATCATAATTTCTGTAGCCGGTTCAGTATCGTATAATTTAAGAATATTTCCTTCCAGCGTGAATTTTTTAGTATTCTGTAGGTTTTGATAATATTCCGCTTCTGCTGCATTAAGCTGGGGATCGATAGAAGCCATTTCTGTAGTAACTAATTCTTTCACATCTACAGTACCCATTTTCTCATTCAGTATGAAATTTCCGCCGTACTGATTTACATAACTTGATCCACCCAGATAATAGGAATTTTCAGATTGTCCTTTAATACTTAAAGTTACTTTTTCTGAACCTGCTGTTTTACTAACGACGTATCCCGCAAAAGTGTATTCGCCTTTAATGGAATCAAACTGAACCTTATTGATGAAATTATTTCCAAAGGGAAGAATACCATTATCCGGCTTGCCGCAGCTGCTTAGTAGAAAAATAATTAGAATAATTTTTTTCATTGCTTCTTGTTTTCAAATGGTAAGATGCAGAAGTTGGTTAGAAAGTTGGATGGTTTTCTAGCTATTGTCTTTTTTTACTTAAAAAAGTTTTCATAAATAAAATAAATGAACATTCATTCTTTTATATTTGCAGCACAAATGAGAATCAGAGACGAACATAAAGAAATAATCGTAAAAGAAACAGCCCTTGATATGCTGGTTGAACTTGGTTTTGACGGTTTTAGTATGCAAAAACTGGCCAAAAAAGCGGGAGTTTCGCCCGCTACACTGTATATCTATTACAAAGATAAGGAAGACCTGATCGTGCAGCTGGGGATAGAGGAAGGGCAAAAAATGACCCGAAGCACCATGGAAGGTTTTTCGCCGGAGATGAGTTTTGAAGATGGACTTAGATTACAATGGAAAAATCGGGCAAATTATTGGTTACAAAATTCGGTTTCATCCAAATTTTACGAGCAAATAAAGCACAGTCCCTATTATGAAAAAGTGATGGCTGTATATAAAGATGAATTCAAAGTCAAGATGACAGCATTTGCAAAAAAAGCAGTATTAAATGGAGAATTAAAGCGACTGCCTTTTGAAGTGTATTGGTCTTTGGCATTTGCCCCTTTGTATAATCTGATCAATTTTCAAATGCAAGGCCAGAGTATTGGCGGATTACCGTTTACTTGGAGTGAAGAGATAATGAATCAAACCCTGGAGCTGGTTTTAAAAGCTTTGAAACCTTAAATAATAATGTCAAAAGAAAAAGTATTTACCAATTACCAGATTTTTATGATTGCTGTACTTGCATTTATGCAGTTTACGGTAATTCTCGATTTCATGGTATTATCGCCCCTTGGGGCAATTCTTTTGCCCGAGTTGAAAATTACAACCTCCCAATTCGGTATGGTGGTATCGGGTTATGCATTCAGTGCCGGTATCTCGGGAGTGTTGGCAGCAGGTTTTGCCGATAAGTACGACAGAAAAAAGCTTTTGATGTTTTTCTATGTAGGGTTTTTATTAGGTACTGGTTTTTGTGCCATGGCAGATACGTATCAGCTATTACTCTTTGCCCGAATCTTTACAGGAATTTTTGGAGGGGTTTTGGGTTCGATAAGCTACGCAATTATTACAGATATTTTCGAGCTGAAAGTAAGAGGTCGGGTTATGGGTTTTGTAACCATGGCCTTTTCTGCTTCTCAGATATTGGGTTTGCCAATCGGACTTTATCTGGCCAACAATTTTGGCTGGCATTCTACTTTTTGGATGATTGTAATAGTAGGAGTAGTAGCCGGAATCATCATTTTGGCAAAAATGAAGCCTGTAGTCGAACATTTAAAAGTTGCCAAAACTCAATCTGCTTTTAATCATTTAATCGGCACATTGTCAAACCCAACGTACATTAAAGTATTTTTGTCGACCACCTTACTCGCTACAGCAGGCTTTATGCTGATGCCTTTTGGGTCTGCATTTAGTACAAATAACCTGGGAATCGACATACACGACTTGCCCCTTTTGTATGGTATTACAGGTTTATTTACAATCACCTTCGGGCCACTTATGGGAAAAGCCAGCGACAAATTTGGCAAGTTGCCAGTTTTTGTGGCGGGTACCTTATTGAGTATGGCATTTGTTGGTATTTATTGCAAT
>JAHEBN010000187.1 GCA_024645245.1 Jiulongibacter sp.
AATCTCAAAGAGAAATTTTTGTTAGTGCTCATATTCGCGGCCATTTGTTCATTTCCAATTCTGGATAATGCCAATACAGCACCATGACGGAGGTAAACATCCTGATCTGCATTATCCGTAAGCATTTGGTACAAGGCCTCGTTCGCAGGGGCATATTTGAGTCTACCCAATGCTTGAGCGGCATAAAAACGAACACGCGGGTAATTATTCTGTAATAGTTTAATCATTTTTTCGGCAGCCGGTTGATAATACGTATCTCCCAATACCTTACAAGACTGAGCTATAATTTCCTTGTCCAAATCATTAAAACGGCCTACGAGTTTCTCGCCCAATTCGGGTTTAGTTTTCATTAATTGTCCAATTCCCCAAATGGCATGAATCCGTGCCAACTGATTTCTTGTTTGTGCCAAAGCTTTATCGAAATAAGCAATGGCCGAGTCTCCCCTACTTACCAATTCAAACTGAGCCTTTTGTCTTACTCTTTGATCTTCAAACAACAAATTATCATACAATTGACTCAGAGTCAATGTAGAAAAATCATCCTGAATCAATTTTTTAGTTTCTTTTCTTATATCGGCAAAATCATTGTTTTTATCATCCACATCTACTTTCCAAACACGGCCGTAATTTTTTGTATCCCACCCGTTTATCCAGTCGGCAGCATAAAGTGCCCCGTCGGGACCAAACTTAATACCTGTAGCAAGAATGCCACCCACCATATCAACTTCATTGGCAAGTTTAAAAGTAGCCCCATAAGGCTTTAACCCAAACGACCAGATATGAGCTCTGGATGGGGTTCCTGTAAATTCCACCAGAAAAAATTTATTTTTCCATACTGAACCCAAAGCCGTGCCCGGATTGTATTGCATACCTGTAGGCCCATTGTGGTAATTTTGAATCGGAGGTATAATATAAGCCGCCTGTCCATCCCAACGTGGCACGTAAAGTTTTTCGTCCATCCAAACTTTGTATTCATTATTCTTGGGATCTGTATATTTCCCATATTGCCAGTTGGCACGCCAGCCACTATCCGATCCTTCAACTATATGTACCAATCGCTCACTCTCACCGCGGTGATCGCCATCATTATCTGAACTAATTATGTTTCCGTATTCATCAAAAACAAACTCATGCGTATTTCTGTGTCCGTGAGAAAAAACTTCAAAATCACTTCCATCCGGATTGCAGCGAACAATTACTCCCTGATTAGGGAAAAAGTGCTTTTTGCCTGAAAGGTCAACAATATTAGCACCTATATCACCTATTCCCCAATAGATTTTACCGTCCGGCCCTTCAATCAAGCCAGACATTCCATGCCCGCTAAAACCAATATGTACGGCATAACCATGTGAAATTGAGGTCTTTTTATCGTAAAGACCGTCCCCATCTGTATCTTCAATTCTCCACAAATCTGGTCCTAAACCAATAAAAGCATCGTTTTTACGAATAAGCAAGGCACCAGCCACGTCTGTAATTTCATCATTAAAATCCTTAAGCACCTGTGTAGCCAAATCAGCCATACCATCGTTATCGGTATCTTCAAGTCTCCAAACTTCTTCTTGCTCCACTGCCAGATCACGCCAATCGTGAATTCCATCACCATTCAGATCCTTCAGCCATTCATTATCTTTCGAGTTTTCAGCTGAGAATATTTTATGTAAAAATGCCCGGCGGTCTTCTACTGATTGTAATCCGATCGATTCGGTCATCCAGTTACGATGACCACGAATGTCAAATTCCGAATTTTTCTGACGGTTGGTACGCGTAATAAAAACTCTACCTTGTTCATCAATCGACATCGCAATGGGATCGGGAGCTAACGAATCGGTAGCCCAAAGACTCACTTTTAAGCCCTCGGCCAACTTAATTGAAGTCTTTTCTGTAATTTCTTTTGCTAGGGCCATAGCTTCAGCAGCTGACTGACGTAAAACCAACGGGCCCTTTTCAGGCGTGATTTTCATGCAGGAAAACACCAAAAGAGCAAAGGAAAAAATTGCTATTATGTACTTAAAGTTTAATTTGAAATATTTCATGAGGTTGAAAAATGAGGTTTATTTCTCCAAAATTAAGGAAAGAAGGCTATACTGCACTACCCCGCAGCTATGAATTATGAAAATCAGAAGATTTAAGGTGATTTTTTCACTTTCTACTTCGTCATATCTAAATCTTTATATGAAAAAAAACTGGAACTATATTTTTTCTGATATAAAATTACTGAAGTGGAAGTAATGAAAAATTAGCAAGTTCAGATACAGTTTTTACTTATCTTGATCTAAATTTTTTATTTATTTCTCACTTTCCTTAAATTACCTGTTAGAATATTGGTTTACCCCATATATTTATTTTTCTTTAAAATGTTTTCAAAATCAACCCTTAAATATGAAACGTAGACAATTCATCAAAAACTCAGCATTAGCAGCATCAGCTATATCTATTTCGGCAAAAAGCTATGGAAAAATAATCGGTGCAAACGACCGGATTAACATGGCAACTGCAGGAGTAAATAGCCGGGGACGTGCACATCTTACCATGGTACGTAACCTGAAAAGCCAAATAAACATGGTTGCTTTGGCCGATCCTGATAAACGCGTTTTCCAAAAATGCTTCAACGATTTTCCTGAAATTTTAGATTCATCAACTAAAACAGTTTCTGATTTTAGAAGAGTATTGGAAATGAAAGATGTAGATGCCCTATCCATTGCCACACCCGACCATTGGCATGCTCCTATGGCCATTATGGCATTACAAGCCGGCAAACATGTGTATTGCGAAAAACCCTGCTGCCACAATCCAAATGAGGGCTATATGCTAAAAACTGCTATGGAAAAAAGTGGCAAAAAGCTTCAAATTGGAAATCAGCAACGTTCTGCACCGACCACAATAAGCCTGCTTCATGATTTGCAAAACGGTATAATTGGACGGCCATACTATGCCAAAACCTGGTATGAAGCCAATCGGGGTTCTATTGGGATTGGCAAACCAACGGCGATTCCTGCCGATTTTGATTGGGATCTATGGCAAGGTCCTGCTCCACGGAAAGAATACAAAGACAACATTGTGCACTACAACTGGCATTGGTTTTGGCATTGGGGCACAGGTGAAGTAAGCAATAACGGCCTGCATGAAATGGATATAGCTCGTTGGCTTTTGGGAGCAGGAATCCCGAATAAGGTGAGCTCGGCAGGCGGAAGATTTTCTTTCAACGACGACTGGGAATTTTACGATACCCAAAATGTATCCTACGAATTTGACAATGGTACCATGATAAACTGGGAAGGAAAAAGCTGTAACGGTATGGACGTACACGGCCGTAAAGGCGGTCGCGGTACCTGGATTCATGGTACAGAAGGAACAGCGGTGGTAGATCGGGGCGGAATGACTATTTACGATAAAAACGACCGCATTATCAAGCAGGAATTTGAGCGAAATTCAAAGTCCTCTGTGGATACTTTGGGTATTACCGGCCTGGACAATTACCATATGCAAAATTTTGTAAACGCCATTAAGAAAGGTGAATCCCTTAATTCGCCAATTGATGAAGCTATAAAAAGTACATTGCTCTGCCATTTGGGAAATATGGCCCAAAAAACTGGCATGACGCTTCACGTAGATACCAGTACCGGCAAACCAAAAGAAGCCGAAGCTATGAAATTGTGGAGCAGAGAATATGAAAAAGGCTGGGAACCGAAGGTTTAGTTTAGGGATTAGGTTTTAGGAATTAGGGAATAGTGGCATTTTCCTGAAATAGGTTTATATCATTAAATCCGCGTTTGAAATTCCGTGTCATCCGCGTTCCCTTAATAGAATTGTAAGAAACAAAACCGAGTCAAACACAATCTGAATTAATTTTAAATAGTAAGTGTAAGAAAAAAACTAAGAATTTAAGGTCAAATAAATAAAGCAATGACATAACTTCGAGCCGAAATAAAAATAAACATTAGCCGAAAAGAAAGGTAATGATATGTGGGATTCCAATTCCTAATTTCAAATCCAAACCAAAGGCTTACAAACTTCAAAATTGTAAAAATGAAAAAAACAGCTCTGTTGATAACGATTTTTATTGCGACAATGCTTGCCACACAGGCACAAAAAGGGAAATGGGTAAAACTGACCGATGGTAAAACTTTTAACAATTGGCATGTGTACAACCACCCTGGCGAGCCAATAAGTTCAAAATGGAAAATTGTAGATGGTGCTTTCGAATTTGATCCGAAAGGAAAAAGCGATTGGAAAGTAAATGACCTGGTTACAGATAAAGATTACGAAGACTTTATAATGGAACTGGAATGGAAAATTGAAAAAGGCGGAAATAGCGGGATATTTTATGGTGTGGTGGAAAATAAAAAATACCATACACCCTATATGAGTGGGCCGGAAATTCAAGTGCTGGATGATGAAAATCACCCGGATGCCAAAGAAGGAAAAAATGGCAACCGCAAAGCTGGTTCGCTTTATGATATGATTCCATCTCAGTCAAAAGCTACAGGATTCGACACCTGGAATAAAGTGAAAATTCAAAAACTGAATAATATTGTTACCATTTGGCAAAATGGTAAACTTGCTGTCACCTATCCAAGTAGTGGCCCAGAGTGGGACGCCATGGTGGAAGATAGTAAATTCAAAGGATGGGAAGCTTTTGGCAAATACTCAAAAGGTAAATTGGGATTGCAAGACCACGGGAATGTAGTTTCTTTCCGTAAGGTGCGTGTGAAAGAATTGTAAAACTCTTTAATATTCTATGAAAATCCCATGTATCCGATGGGATTTTTTTTACGCCTAATCGAAATGAATATATCATTTTATATATATTTGTATATAATTAATTAAAGCAAATGAAAACAACAATTGATTTACCGGAAGAATTAATCAATGAGGCCATGCTAGCAACGAAGTCAAAAACTAAAATAGAAGCCATAAAAAAGGCCCTTCAAAGTATAGTTTTACTGGAAAAAAGAAAAAAACTAGCTAACTACAAGGGTAAAATTGATTTAGAAATTGATCTGGATTTATTAAGAGATAGAAAGTCCCTGTTATGATTTTAGTTGATAGTTCGGTTTGGATTGAATATTTTAGGAAAGGAATAGAAAGTTCTATATTATCCAACCTTTTGGATCTTGATTTGGTGTACACTAATGAAATAATTTTGACAGAATTAATTCCTGTTTTATTTCATAAAAAAGAATTTGATATTATTGAAAACCTTCGGGCTTTGGCTATAATTCCACTTGAAATATATTGGGAAGGAATTATAGCATTACAAAATTTGAATTTAAAAAACGGATTAAATCGGGTAGGTATTCCTGATTTATTTATTGCTCAGCAATGTATTAGTCAAAACATCGAACTTTGGACATTCGATAAACATTTCCAGTTAATGGCTGAACACACTACTTTAAAATTATTCAGATCGATATTATGATTTAAAGTTAACTACTAATCTTACAAACCATAATGCTTAAAATGTAAGTACCTTACTTATTGGAATACTTAATTTTGCATTCATGGAAAATATTAAAAATTACCAACCGGCAGTTTCCGGAATGAGCTGTACAGCTTGTGCAGGCAGTATTGAAACCGTATTAAAAAACACTCCCGGAGTATTAAAAGTTTCGGTAAATTATGCCAACGAAAAAGCTTATCTGGAAATTGATCAGGAAATCACAAATCTACCTTTGCTTAAAAAACAGGTCCAAGCAATTGGTTATGACCTTATTATAGAAGATACCAATGCCGAAAATCCGGGAGCCAAAGCGAAAGAAATAAAAGCCAATAGGTATCAGGAAGCTAAAATAAATACCATTTGGTCGGGCATATTTGCACTTCCCGTTATGATAATCGGTATGTTTTTTATGGATATGCCTTATGCCAATTATATTATGCTGGCATTAACGACACCCGTCATTTTCTACTTTGGCCGAAACTTTTTCATAAATGCCTGGAAACAAGCCAAAATAAAATCGGTAAATATGGACACTTTGGTGGCTTTAAGTACCGGGGTGGCTTTTTTATTTAGTTTGTTCAATACTTTTTTTCCTGATTTTTTCCATAGAAACGGCTTGCATGGTCATGTATATTATGAAGCAGCAGCTGTAGTTATATTCTTTATTTCTATCGGAAAATTACTAGAAGAAAAAGCAAAAAGTGGAACCTCTACTGCCATTGAAAAGCTAATGGGATTGCAATCTAAAATGGTATCCGTACTAAGAAACGGCGAAGAAAAGCAAATTAAAATTCAGGATGTTATTATTGCTGATTTGGTTTTGGTAAAACCGGGAGAAAAAATTCCGGTGGACGGTACGGTGAAAAATGGTCAGTCGTATGTGGATGAAAGCAGTATCACCGGTGAACCAATACCCGTGCTAAAAGAAAAGAAATCAAAAGTATTTGCCGGTACACTTAATCAAAAGGGTAGCCTAACCTTATTAGCCGAAAAGGTTGGTTCAGACACCTATCTTGCTCAAATAATAAAGTTGGTTGAGCAAGCACAAGGTAGTAAAGCACCCGTGCAAAAACTGGTGGATAAAATTGCCAAAATATTTGTGCCAAGCGTTTTGTTTTTAGCTGTATTAACTTTTGCCATTTGGATGATTTTTGGCCCGGCAAATAAACTGGCTTTGGGCTTATTATCTTCTTTATCTGTACTGGTAATTGCTTGTCCATGTGCATTAGGACTTGCCACACCTACTGCTATAATGGTGGGAATAGGCAAAGCAGCTTCAAATGGAATCTTGATTAAAGATGCCGAGAGTCTGGAATTGGCCAAAAAAATAGATGTCATTATATTAGACAAAACAGGTACCATAACAGAAGGCAAACCTGATGTAAAAGATTTCAAAATCATAAAAGATATTCCTTATTTACGATCAATTATAAAAAGCCTTGAACAAAAATCGGAGCATCCACTGGCAGATGCGGTTGTGAATTTTCTAAATAAAGAAGAAATCAAAGAAGTTACTGATTTTGAATCGATCACCGGCAAAGGAATTAAAGGGCAAATTAATGGGGAAACCTATCTAATCGGCTCGCCCCGCTTTTTGTCGATGTATGATATTCCAAACGATTTTGAAACAAATATTTCAAATTGGCAAGAAAACGGAGATACAGTCATTCTGGTTTTTAATGAAAAAGAAATGCTGGCCATAATTGCAATTGGTGATAAAATAAAAGCAGGATCAGCAGATGCAATAAAATCGCTAAAAGAGGCCGGTATTCAGGCAATTATGCTAACGGGTGACAATGAAAAAGCAGCAGCTAAAATAGCGAAAGAAGTAGGCATTGAAACTTTTGTAGCTAATTGCCTGCCGGCAGATAAATCAGCATATATTAAAAAATTACACGATCAAAACAAAACCATTGCTATGGTTGGCGATGGCATAAACGACAGTATTTCTCTAGCCTCAGCAGATGTAGGCATTGCAATGGGTTCGGGCTCCGACATCGCCCTTGAGGTCGCCAAGATGGCCATCATCTCAAATGATCTTCGGAAATTACCACAGGCCATCAAACTTT
>JAHEBN010000188.1 GCA_024645245.1 Jiulongibacter sp.
CCTAAATTGGTACCATATGGAGCTATCACGGCCACATTTTGTACCGGCTTGGGTTGCCTCTTGTGTCCTTCGCTATTTTATTTTCTTGTTAAAATCTGGTTTTGATGCAAAAAACAAAGGAAATATCTGACAAATTACACTGCAAGGTCACTTTGCTCGGCATTATACTTTTACTCATTAGCAATCTTTTTTGTTATTCTCAAAAGGAGATATTGATTTTTGGTCGTGTAACAGATAATGCAGAAGAAGCCCTTCCTTTTGTAACGGTTTATTTAAACAATACCTCTTTTTTCACAATCACCGATACGCTGGGCAATTACCGGATGGCAGTTCCCGATAACCTGCAGAAAATGGAGCTGGTGGCAAGTTTTGTGGGCTTTAAGCCAGGAAAAGTGTTGTTGTCCAATGATGGTAAAAATAAAAAAGTAATATTCCGGCTCGAATCCAGAACTGAGCTTCAGGAAATAAAAGTTTCGGCAAAAATGGACCGCTACTGGAAGAAAAAGTGGAAATTATTTGAAGAAGGTCTATTGGGACAAAGCCCATTTGCAAGAAAATGTGAAATACTAAATCAGGGTGTAGTAAAACTGGATTACGATGAAAAAACGAAAAAAGTAACGGCATTTACCCGGGAACCACTATTAATTGAAAATAAAGCTCTGGGTTATAAAATTCAGGTTGAAGTGGATTTTTTTGAATCCGATGGACAACTAAGTTACATGGCTGCCAATAAATTCTTTGATAGTCTGGAAGTTACGATGGTGAAAGACCTAAGAAATATTTTCAGAAACCGAAGACGTGCTTATGAAAATTCTTTCCGGAGTTTTCTGATATCCTTAATTCAAGAAAATTCAGGTGATAAAGGCTTTTATGTATTCCAAATGAAAGAAATCCGAGACTATTACCTCGGAAAAGTCGCTTTGGATGATTCTTCCAATCATTTTTTCAAGAAAATTCCATTGCGAAAACTCATAAAGTACGACAGTTTAGAGCATGTCTATTCTTTAAATTCAAGCTTGCCTTTGTTAGTTCTAAATAAAAATTTATATAATCGCCGTTCTCCATTTAGTGATTATCCCTATCAATTTTCTCAAATTGAAATCCCCATGGGATATTTTACATTTAATAAAAACGGATGGATTGTAAACCCAAACAGCTTACTAATTCATAATTATTGGGGACAGGAAGGTATCGCAGATTTATTACCCGACAACTACGAGATAATTGAAAAGGTTGATTTTTTATTAAAAACGGATGTAGATAGTATTGATCTTCTGAAGCATAAGGATAAGTCCCCGGTATTGCCTGAAAAGATTATTTTGAAATAAAATATCTTGCTTTATTGATGATTTAAAAATTAAGATACTGAGCAATTGCAACTATTCTTTCTCTACAAAGTCTTTACAATATCTGTATTTTTTAATTAGTTATGGGAAAAATCAATTCTCTCCTTTATTACTTAAAGTTTGTTTTCTTTTTAGGTATTTCAGCTTGCTCCAATAAAAAAGAAATGGAAAATGAAGTTGATAAGATTATGGATTTACACAAGCTCCAAAAGAAATACCATTTTGAAAAAATGAGCAAAGAATTTGTCGAACAATTTTCCAGAGATCACATTAGCATTAATAAAGGAACAATCAGCAAACTGTCTAAAACTGAACTCGAAAAACGTTTTCAAAAGTATTTCAACTCGGTAAACTTTATTAAATGGGACGATAAAACACCTCCGATTATCCGATTTTCACAAGACAGGAGCATGGCCTATTCGGTTGTAAATAAAGAGGTAATTATTGAATACCTGAATGAAGAAAATCACTCTGCTCGTGACACCACACAATTTGCCTGGTTAGCTATTTACACGAAAGAAAAAGGTAATTGGAAATTAGATTGCATAGCTTCCACGGAAAAATAAAATGTCCCTGTCAAACTTTAAAATATTTTCTTCAACTCATTTTTAGTTACTTTTCCCATGGCATTTCTGGGCAAATCATCCAAAAAAAGTAATTTACGCGGGACCCGGTAACCTGGCATTTTGGTTTTCATCCAGATTTTAAGTTCTTCTTCGTTAATCACCATTTCAGGAATAATTGCCGCTGCCACGATCTCGCCCCACTCTTCATCGGGCACGCCAATTACTGCACAGTCTTTTATTGAATTATGAGTTCGCAAAATTTCTTCTATTTCTAAAGCCGAAATTTTATAACCACCTGATTTTATAATATCTATCGAACTTCTCCCTAAAATTTTATAGGAGCCATTTTCAAAAATAGCCACGTCACCAGATTTGAACCATCCGTCTTCGGTAAACGCCTCAGCACTTGCTTCCGTCTTTTTCCAATATTCCTTAAAAACATTAGGCCCTTTAATTTGAATTTCACCGGGGGTCTCTTTTCCTACTACCTGGCCTTCATCATTAATCAGCCTGATCTGAACATTGGGCAATGGTTGCCCGATAAAACCTGCTCTTCTTTCACCTTGATACGGATTACTAATCGCCATTCCAATTTCTGTCATCCCGTAGCGTTCCAGCAAGCGGTGCCCACTCAGATTTTCCCATTTTTCCATGGTACTTACCGGTAAGGCTGCCGATCCGGAAACCATAAGTCGAAAATCTTTCATTTTCGCTTTTATGCTTTTTTTATAGGTATCATCCCTCTCCTCCAGCCAGGCGATTAACTTATAATAAATAGTAGGAACTGCCATAAAAAGGTTAATTTTTCCCTTTTCAAACTCAGTAAAAACTGCTTCAGGAGAAAATGGGTAAAGAAACTGAACTTTGGCACCCGAAAACAAAGCACAACTGATCACATTAATTATACCATGAATATGATGCAAAGGCAATAGGCAAAGGATATGATCTTCTGATGACCATTTCCAGGCTTCTACCAGACTTTTAACTTGTGCCTCGATATTGGCATGTGTACTTACCACGCCTTTTGGCAAACTAGTAGTGCCACTGGTGTATAAAATCATTCCCTTGCGATTACTATCGATTTCGGGTAAAACCACTCCATTCAAAATAGGCAAATCTTCCAAAACCAGTATTCGCAAATCTGAAGAAACCAGATTTTCAAACTTTGATTTGAATTTGGCATGAATGATAATCGTTTTCGCACCCGTATCCTGAAGTACATAATCAATCGAATCGGCCGGATAAGAAGGACTTAAGGGCACCGCAATTCCTCCCGATTTCCAAATGGCCCATTGACTTACCACGTATTCAAATCCCGGTTCAACCATAAAAGCAACGGGAGATTCATTTAAATCGGCGGTGCTATTTAATATATGCCCGGCAAGACTATCAGCTGAAAATTTTAACTCGGCGTATGAAAACTGTGTGTTTTGATCGATTACAGCACAAGAATCGGCTAATTGAGAGCTATTATCTAACAAATTTATCATAGGAATGAGCCAGGTATGGCTCGCAAGTAAACGCAGAATAATCAGAACTGCAAATTATCTTTTCGCCCAATAGGGATTATGTTTGGCAAATTGCCTTAATGTGCCGGCAGCCAATCTGCTTGGTGTATCAAACTGACTGTTTGGACGCTCCGATATGGTATCGCTCCAAATAAGCTCTCCGGCCAGCCCATCATATACTTCACATTTGGTATTCACTCCACCCTGTCGTGAATTAAATCCGTAACCCATACCCATACCCGTAGGATAAACTACAATATCTGTGGTTCCAGTCATAATGGCATCTACACCTAGCACTCTTGCTATTTTTGCCTTATTGGTATTGGGTAAATCATAAATGGTAATTCCGGCCTCCGCAAGTAAATTATTGGTTTCGGTAAAAGGCTGTAAAACCTTAACTATTCTACCTTTCTCCACTTGACCGGCAAGCTGTACAAACATCTCCTTTTGCATATCTAAAGCGGCCAATCGCTCCTGCTCCACCCAATAATTGGCATCTCGGCGAGGCCCACCTCTTCTATATGGCGATTCTTTGTATTCTTTATTAAAATTTACCTGAAAAGGAAGTATGGCAATCTTTTGGTGAGTAGAGGTAATATCCTGGTAATTATCCACCATAAAAGTTTTTGGCTTCATGCAGGCCGAAAATAATACAACTAGCGATAAAATGCGGAGTGATTGCTTTTTCATATCGTAATTTCGATTTTAGGTTTAAAACGAAAACCGGACCTGGGTTCATATATTAATTACGAATTTGTTAATTAATTGGCAGCCCGGAGTTCAGAACAAAGATTACTGGAATTATGCTAAATTTGCACAACGAAAATAAAAAAATATGACAGCATACGTTTTCCCTGGTCAGGGAGCCCAATTCAGCGGAATGGGAAAGGACCTATATGAAACCTCTCCAAAATCAAAAGAATTATTCAACAGAGCCAATGAAATTTTAGGTTTTGATATCACCAAAGTAATGTTTGAAGGTACTTCTGAAGATTTGCAGCAAACCAATGTTACGCAGCCAGCTGTTTTTTTACACTCCGTAATTACTTTTTTTGCCGGAGGCGATATAAAGCCGGATATGGTTGCCGGCCATTCCTTGGGTGAGTTTTCGGCTTTGGTAGCTGCGGGTGCACTTACTTTTGAAGATGGACTTAAACTTGTTGCCAAAAGAGCCGACGCTATGCAAAAAGCCTGTGAATTAAATCCTTCAACCATGGCAGCTGTACTTAATTTACCGGATGAGAAGGTAGAAGAAGTATGTGCTCAAGTGAGCTCAGAAACCGGTGAAGTAGTAGTAGCAGCAAACTATAATTGCCCGGGGCAATTGGTAATATCGGGAACTCACAAAGCCATTGATGCGGCTTGTACAGCTATGAAAGAAGCAGGAGCCAAGCGTGCTTTAGTACTTCAGGTAGGCGGAGCTTTTCATTCACCTCTTATGGATCCGGCAAAAGCTGAATTAGCAGAAGCGATAGCAAAAACTCAATTTTCTGAGCCTACCTGTCCGATTTATCAAAATGTAACTGCTTTGCATTCTACAGATATCGATACCATCAAACAAAACCTGATTGCCCAGCTCACGGCTCCGGTAAGATGGACCCAATCTGTACAAAATATGGTGGCCGACCACAATCCGGTCTTTGTAGAATGTGGCCCCGGGAAAGTTTTACAAGGTTTAATAAAAAAAATAAACCCGGAGTCGGAAAGTAGTAGTTTGCTGATAGCCTGAAAGTTGTCATTTTGAAGTAATATTTCTGTGGAGTTTACAAAAACTTTTTCCTCAGCAGGCTTGCTTGTAAAAAACTAAGGTTTTACTTTTGCAGCCACATTACAGGATTGGCTTATGGTGTAATGGTAACACAGCGGTTTTTGGTGCCGTTATTCAAGGTTCGAGTCCTTGTAAGCCAACAGAATCGCGATTAGAAATGATCGCGATTTTTTTATGCCTGTTTTCACTCTTACTTTTCCGGAATAACAGCGATCAACTCAATCTCGATAAATTTATTCGGATTTACCAAAGTCGCCACCCCCAATGTAGCACGTACTGGCTTAACCGGATTTTCTTTGGTACCAAAAAACTGCTTGTAGGCTCTGTTCCAACCATCAAAGTCATATTTACCCGTCTTTGTATCTGGTGAAACAAATACTTTCATGGAAAAAACATCCTTAAAACTTAAGCCGTTTTCTGTGAAAATAACCTCAAATTTCTTAAGTATATCTAAAGCCTGAGCCTCGGTATCGCCGTATTTTTCATAATTACCATCCGGTAAATCTGCCTGTATGGCCGCAGCAGTAAGCCCACTCGTAAAAAATAACTTTCGCCCCTCCGGTACCATAGCGGTGGTTGAAATAATTGATTTGGAAGAACCCGTAAAAGTTACTCCCTGTGCAATTGAATCCCGGATTAAAAACCCGATCAAAATAAAACTCAAACAAGTGATAATACTGACTTTTTGCATTTTTAAAATAATTTATTTGAATATTTCTTTTAATTATAAGTTATTCATTTTCAAATATTTAAATTATCAATATAATCTTTTGAAAACAAAATATTAGTCCATAAATTCCTTCTGTATTCACTAAACACTTAAACCAAAGAGAATGAAAAGGAGAGATTTTTTTATGGCCGCCGGCCTTGGTGGGCTTGCCGTGGGAACGCAAGGATTAAGTTCATGTGCGAGTGGACCCAAACTTTATGGCGAGTCCAACTTCAATATTAACAAAGGATACCAGTTTATACCTAAATTAAAACTATCGAAAGATAGAATTATCAAAGAAACTGTAGGATTAAGGCCTTTCAGGCCATCCGGACCCCGAATTGAAAAAGAAATTATCGGAAATAAAACCATCATCCACAATTACGGACATGGTGGTAGTGGCTGGTCCTTATCCTGGGGAACGGGAAATCTGGCCAGAAATCTGGTGAAAGAAACATCGGAAAAGAAAATTGCTTTACTCGGCTCGGGCACTGTTGGCATAGCAACTGCCACGCTATTACAGGAAAGCGGCTACGAGGTAACTATTTATACCAAGGATGTTCCGCCCAATGTAACATCCAATCTGGCTACAGGCACCTGGTCACCGGCATCGCGGGTTTGCGATAAAACCAAATCCACCCCTGAATTTGAAAAAAAATGGGAAAATGCCTGTCGTTTTTCCTTTAATCGTATGCAAATGATGCTCGGCCTCGACGATATTGTGCACTGGGGTGATGAATACCTGGTTCACAGAGAAATTTCGAACCGGACCGATGGTAATGGCGGCGGAGAAATATTTCACTTGCCCGGGCTTGCTCCCGAATGGAAAGAACTAAGCAAAAAAGACCATCCATTTAATGCGGAACTGGTAAGAAAAAGGAGTAATATGCTTTTTAATATTCCCAGTTATTTAAATTTTCATTTAAACAATTTCCTGTTGCGAGGTGGCAAACTTAAGATTCAGGAAATTAAATCCGTGGAAGATATAGACGCCCTACCAGAGAAAGTGGTGGTAAATTGCATGGGATTAGGTGCTAAACCCGTTTTTAATGATGAGGAGTTGATGCCTATTTCCGGTCAGTTGGCTTGCCTGGTTCCGCAAACGGAGGTGAATTACAAACTCGCTACCAAAGGAGCTTATTTCATTACCCGAAAAGATGGCATTTATCTGGGCGGAAGTGGAATAGAGGGAAGCTGGGACACCACGCCAAACAGGGAATTATCCGAAAAATGGGTGGATGTATTATCTGACCTAATGAAAGACATGAAAGGCTAAAAAAGGATTTTTGAGGTAATACAATTTGAAAATTGTAATTTTGACCGACACTAATCTGGCAGTATGCGTTGGCAAACCCTTTTTTCAAACAAGCGATTTCAATCCAGTAATCAACGGCCTCGTGACGAGGTGCGGGGAGATTATATGCGGGACTACGACCGCCTGATATTTTCTTCGCAGTTTCGCCGTTTACAGAATAAAACCCAGGTTTTCCCGCTACCCGGGGCTGTTTTTGTGCATAACAGGCTTACGCATAGCCTGGAAGTTGCCTCTGTAGGCAGATCCTTAGGGCGATCTGTTGGAGAAAAAATAGCCGCAAAACACAA
>JAHEBN010000189.1 GCA_024645245.1 Jiulongibacter sp.
TAATAACAGAATCGGAAATGATAGCCAAACAGGCCTACGAAATGCTGAATGCCCTTTTGCCGCTCGAAAAAGGCGTGAGGCTTTTGGGGGTTACCATTTCCAACCTGGAATTTGAGCAGGATTTACTGGGGAAGCAGTTAACTTTGGGATTTTAGCGACCTTAAATTTTTAAAATCAGGAAAGATATTTATTTCTATATCCTGCAAAACAGGCCAATAATATCATTATAAAGGAAAAGAAAAAGCCCAACGATAGATTCCATTTTTCAGAGATAAAGCCGATAATGGAGGGCCCAAGTAAAAAGCCGATTAAGCCACCGGTAGTTATCATTCCAAAGCCTTGCACGGCACTAATATGGGGAATATTGGCAGCCGCACTGAACAGTACCGGCACAATGCAACAGCAGCCAATACCTGTAAGTATAAATCCAAAAATTGCAAGAGAAGCTATAGAGCTTAGGCTTACTATTAAAATTCCGATTGCGGCAATCAGCGTACCGTATATAATGATTTTTCTTTCACCAATTCGCGGAATAATGAGGTCGCCATTTATCCTGCCCAAAGTCATGGCTACGGAGAAACCGCCATACCCGATACTGATCAAATATAGTGGTGCAGCAATGTTTCTTTGTAAATAAATGGAACTCCAATCCACAATGCTTCCTTCGGTCATAAACAGCACCAGACAGATAAATGACAAGCCCAGAATGCTTTTTGATGGGAATTTAAATCCGCCACCAGAATGTATCAGGTAGTCGTGCTTGTTGTAGATTTTTTTCAAACTCAGAATTACCGAAGTAACTATCACCAGCATGGCTATTACCTGATAACCGCTATGAAGTTTGAATCCAAAAAGCAGGGCTGCAAATGCCGCTCCTACTGCACCACCAATGCTATACATACCGTGGCAGGTACTTAAAAATCGTTTGTTATATTGCTTTTCCAGATTTGAGGCAACCGTATTTATGGCCACGCCATTCAGAAAACCGATCATTCCTCTGAAAAAAAGAGCCGTACCAAAAATACCGACATTGGGGGCGAGAACTTCTGTGCTTATTAAAATGCAAAATACGATATTGCCAAAACCCAGCCATGCACCAACCCGGATATGAGCAAAAATCCGCATGGAAAGCAATACGCCGGTTATCGAGCCAAGTGGACCAAGCAACAAAATCAAGCCAAGTTCGCCATCGCTTATTTGAAGCCTTTCTTTAATAAACGGCAGAGCCGAAGCCCAGATGGCAATCATCAGGCTTGAAGATGAAAACAAAAAGCCCAAGGCTGCAACAGGCTTTATTTTAAAGAATTGGATGGTATTTCCTAAAAGCATAGAAAAACTTATACGCCAAATTTTGGGCGAAAGTAGAGATAGCTTTCAGATTAAAAAAGGGAAGTATTAGAATAAGTTTTCAGGATTCAATATTTATCCCGGATTTCCAGTATCATTTTCTCGGTTTCTTTTCGGATTTCTGAAACAGAAGAGGTGAAATTATTATTCATAATACTGAAAGTGAGAAGCTTACCCGACTTGGCTTTTAAATAGCCACTTAAATTGTAAACACCGCTCATGGAGCCCGATTTGGCAAAAATAAAAGGTTCTTCACCGACCCCCACACTACTGAGCGATCCTTTTTGGCCATTGATTGCCATGTAGTCAAAAAGCTCCCCATCGGGCATTAGTTCCCTTAATTTTTGCAAAATAAAAACCATATCGGCAGGTGAAAATTTATTGTATCGAGACAATCCTGAACCATCTACCCAGCGGGGTTTTTGGGGAAATCTTGCAAGGTCTTTTTGCAGCAGGTATTCAATGACTTTTTGAGTTGATAATGTGTTTCCTGGAAGTTTTATACTGCTTTGCAGAAGCAATTGCTCCGCCAGAAAATTGTCACTCATTTTCATCATTGATTTCAGAGCAGCTGTTTTATCTGAACTGAAAATGACTTTGGCAGAGTCAGGCATTGATAAGTACGAAAGTTGAACCTTTACAGCTAAAGTGTCAATCAGTAATTGTTGACTTAATGCCGCGGAAGTTTTCATGGGAATATGTTGGCTATATACTGAATTTGCCAAGACTTTCGAATTTACGAGAAAAATATTATCGTAGTTTTCTCTTTTGACTATATTACTTGTGGTATCGGGGTCCACATAAAAGGTGTTTCCAAATACGGCAGGAATAACACGTGGATTGCCGTTAACCAATTTGAAATCAACCAGGTTGCCATACATGGGCAAGGCACTCACTTCGGTTTGATAATCATCGTTGTAATCATCCCAACTCCAGCCTAAGCCCTGAGTGGGTTGATTAAAATTGGAGGTGGAAAGGTAAAGCGGTTTAGAACGGCTTGTCAGCCAATTGAATATTTTTCTATTACCCAATTCAGGGTGTAAAAAGGTAGGATCGCCAGTGCCCCAAATCACAAAACTGCTATCTGTTTCCATGTATCTCAGCCCTTCTAATGAATCGGGTAAAAGGCTGAGTGAAGCGTATAAGGATAATATCTTAGTGTTACTGGCTGGAGTAAAATACTTTTTGGAATTGATATCTATCAGTACTTTCTCGGATTGTGCATCTGCTACTAAAATACCTGTAAACGAATTTTCCAGTACTTGTCTGTGTGTAATAAGTGAAGTTTCAGGATTTATTTTAGGTGTGCACGAAATGAATTGCACCAAAAGATACAATGCAACAATAATTTTTTTCACGATCAATAGCAGTTTAGTTTTTTTGAAAACGCGGCAAAAATGGCTAACCAACCAAATTGCACACTAACAAAAACAAGGAAATTTATAAAAGTATACAAATCTATGTCTTAGAATTGAAACCGAATCTATATACGTTTGAATTACTTAGTATAAATCTATGGATTCATTAATTACTTCATGAATTTTTCGGCGAATCTGAAGCTGCATGAGGCGGTTATTAGAGGCATTGGGATATACCCGGTTGGATAACATAATAAAGATCAGATCCCTTTCCGGGTCAACCCAGGCAACTGTACCCGTAAAGCCAGTATGCCCAAAAGTGGAAAGAGAAGCCGTGCTTGCAACATTGGCCGATTCCGTGTCTTCAGAAGGTTTATTCCACCCAATCCCCCGGTTGCTTTTGGTGGAAAAACTGGTGGTAAAATGTTTGATAGTTTCCGGATACAAATAGCGTCGTCCACCGTAATATCCATTTTGTAAATTCATTTGAAGTAGCTTAGCGAGATCCCAGGCTGTACTGAAAAGACCGGCATGACCGGCCACGCCACCAAGTAATGCTGCATTGGGGTCGTGTACAGTTCCCCATATTTGAGACTTACGGAAAATCTTATCGTTTTCAGTTGGAGCAATTGTGCTTTTAGGGAATTTCTGCAATGGATTGTATAAGGTGGAGGTCATACCTAGCGGTTCATAAATATTTTGACCCACAAACTCATCCAATGATTGCGAAGAAATGGCTTCCACTACCCGCTGCATGATTATTAAACCCAGATCGCTGTACAAATAGCGGTAACCGCCATTTTTATCAACCCGCGTAGTTGGGTCCGATTCACCTATCCATTTTAATACAGAATCTTTAATTGAGGGTTTAATGTACAGATTATCGGCAACCTGTAAATCGCCATTTCCTGATTCAAACTGATAATAATCACTGCGGTATTTTCCATTTTCTACAGTATTCGCCCAAAAAGGGATAAATGCTTTCAGGCCAGCCTGATGCAATAAGATATCGGCAATAATCAGGTCTTCTTTGGAGGTGCCCCGCAATTCGGGTACGTAATAGGAAGCCCGCTTATTCAAATCCAGTTCGCCCCGTTCATTCAGCAACATTACAGCCTGTAAGGTTGCTGTCACTTTGGTGAGTGAGGCTAAATCATACAAAGTATTGGTAGTTACTTTTTCGGTATTTCCATAACCGAAAGTTCCGAATGCTTTGTGGTATACCACTTTCCCTTGTCGGGCAACCAAAATCTGACACCCGGGGAAAGCATTTCTCGTAATTCCGTCTTGCACAATTGTAGCTATTTCGGCTAATTTATCCGATCGCATGCCCACATTTTCGGGTAAATCTTCTGAAAGACGACCTAAATTGGGAGAGCCCATTCCAAAGCCAAGCTTAGCCAATGGCGAGGCTGTTACAGGTAAACGGCCTTGTGATGATATAGCACCGAAGAGAATTTCAGCCACTGTTTTATAAGCCGCTTTGTCTTCTTCGTAGCCACAAATCAGGTTCGGGAATTCGTCGTAAAGCTTTAATCCGTATGGATTTCCGAAAGTGCACACAATTACTTTTGTTTTGGCCGAAAGCCTTCTAATCATCTCAATGGTAGAAGGTGTTACGCCGAAATTTTTGGCCGAAAGGCTGTTCATATCGTGTACACTTACAATTAAGGCATCAAAACTAAAAGCCTGATCTTCAATGTATTTCCAGTCTTTTTCAAGGCCAGGTTTTATGGGCATGGAATAGTTAACAACCGGGCCAAAATTTCCTAAAATCTGCTGGAAATCGTTCCCTTCGGGTGCACTTACGGCTATTGATCCTATTTTCAGGGTGTCGAGTTGAACAAATGGGAAAAGGGTTTTCTCGGCCCGTACTACTGTTACGGCCTCTTTAAAAATACGTTCTTTTATCTCATCGCTTTCCGAATTATTTAAATCTGCCGAAAGGTTCTGTAGATTAATCGGTTTGAATTCATTTAAACCCGTTTTGTATTTAGCAGCCAGAATTTTCCGGACGCTATTATTGAGCTGATCTATGGAAAGGGATTCATTTTGAAAGCCTTCTAAAAGCTTGGTATAGGCGGCATCCAGATTTCCGGTTTGTAATAGTATATCGTTACCCGCTTCAAATGCAGCCACATCTGCTCCGCCAGGTGAATACTGCCGTGTAATTCCCCGCATATTCAGAGCATCGGTTATAGCTAAACCTTCAAAATGCATCTGACTTCGCAATAAATCCATCACAATGTCTTTAGACACAGTTGCCGGTTGGTTATTCGAAACAAGTGAAGGAATATACAAATGGCCGGTCATTACGGCATCAATTTTCTCATCAATAAGCCTCTTAAATGGCTTCAACTCGGTTTCGAGCAGTTGATTTTTACTTTTATTGATAATTGGCATGGCTACATGCGAATCGGTATCAGTATCCCCATGGCCTGGGAAATGTTTGGCACAGGCCATAATTCCTGCCTTTTTCATTCCTTTGGCATAAGCTGAAACACGGTCGCTTACCTCGGTAACAGACTCGCCGAAGGAGCGGTAATTGATCACGGGGTTCTCGGGGTTGGTATTGATATCTGCTACCGGAGCAAAGTTGATTTGAATACCTAATCTTTTGCATTGCTTTCCAATTTCAAATCCCATATCCTCAATTAAGGATAAATCATTTATGGCCCCGAGTGTAATTTGCTTAGGAAAAGAAATGGTATTGTCGAGTCTCATACCCAGGCCCCATTCGGCGTCTATTCCGATTAACAAAGGTGTGTGAGCTAAAGCCTGGTACCTATTGGTCAATTGTGCTTGTTGTATGGCCGATCCTTGGAAAAAAACGAGGCCTCCCAAATGATATTTTGCTATTTGATCTGCTATACCGGCGTAATAACTTTCGGTGCGGTTAGAATAGGTGGCAATCATAAAAAGCTGGCCAACCTTTTCTTCTAGACTCATTCCGGCAAAAACGCTATCAACCCAATATTGCTGTTCTTCCTTGTATTTTTTGGTTTTTCTAAAATGCTCCTGAGCAATGGATTCCGGTTTTTTCTTCAGGTAATCAGGTAGTTCGAAATCACCTGAAACATGCAAATAGTTGGTGGAAAGGGCCTTTTGCATGCCCGTACCAAAATAAGTCAGACTGAAAATGCTTAGGAAAAATAAAAGAACAAGTAATTTGGACTTTTTATGGGTCATCTTGCTGTGTTGCAGTAAATGAATTTTTGCGAAAATACAGTCCTTTGATCACTTTTTAAAGGTTTAACCCGCATTATTCACCATATTAAATCCAAAAGATGGCTTTCTGCAGACTTAATAGATCAACGACTTTTGCTTTCCAACCATATCCACTCAGGCTATTTTCTTTTTTGCGGCAAATTGTTTCTTTATTCTGTTACCTAAAACACCTATGATTATTCCCGGCAAAATCCATGTTGCCAAATAGCCAATTTGCGGGGTATTTGCAGGTAGATAACGAGGCACAATATTTACACAAAAAGCGGTGAAAGCGGCAGCATAGGCACCCGTCATTTTACCTGCATGGCCCATAATCCAGTGTTGTTTGTTTACTATTACTTTCCCGAAGTAAAGTTTTAAATCGGTGTAGGCATTTAGTAAACTTACTACTGCAAACACCAAAAATAAGTAAGCAAACCCTCCTACAATTTCTGGATGCAAAAGGCCGTAAAATCCATAGGCAAGCATACATATTCCGGAAATTCCAATGCTAAATGCAGCCAGAAAATCAAACCACTTCGGGTCTATCGCTTTTTTCATGCAAAGAATTCGTTTACCAGCAAAATTGGGATAAAAACTTACGATGCCGATCGAAAGGAAGAACTGGTATTTTAATACTTCCGGATAAATAATAAAGAAGAAAAGCGTGGTTATAAAAATCACCATCATGGAATAGTAAAAAACCACGCCACTGCGGTTGTGCAATTTACCGCCTTTTTTGCGAGAACCCATGGCTATTCCACCAGCTACCAGAGATAAAATACCAGCTATAACGTGAATAAAAAGTGAAGAGTTAAAAAGGATCTTTTCCATATTTCGTTTTATTTTTCAACAAATATGGATGGTGGAGATATAGCAGTAAAATTAATGGGATGTGGGTCAAAATTCAGGGAAGAATGACAAAGGGAAGGGATGTTTATACCAACTTTGGGATGTTTGACAAAGCTAAATGTACCTGTTCAATTGACTTTTAAGCAGGCGAATCTCTGTTTCATACCTTTCCATTTTCTCCAGCAGGTTAGTTATTACATCAATGCCAGCCGGATTTATATCCAGATCAAACCGTAGTCGGATCATACGTTCCAATTGTGGAATCTGCTCAATTTCTATAAATCGCTCTTCGTTCTTTTTTTGAATTTGAATGAGATCTTGCTCGGCGAGCTCTTCAATAAACCTGGGCTCCACTTCATGAAGCTCGCAAAAGGTAATTACACTTAAATAGCTGTTTATATTATCCATTGTTTCTCAATTTTGAAAGCTCTCCGAATAACTCTTTTTCTTTTTCACTCAATTTTTCCGGAACCTGAATTTCGTAGGTAACATAAAGATCACCAAACTTGCCGTCTGATTTATAAACAGGCAAGCCTTTACCGCTGAGTTTTATTTTCGCCCCGTTTTTGGTTTCCGGCGATACTTTTAATTTGACTTTTCCGCTTAGGGTTTCCACCACCAAATCACCTCCAAGCAAGGCCGTATAAAGAGGTAGTGGGTAATTCATATAGAGGTTACTTCCGTCGCGTCGAAATTGGGTATTATTTACAATTTCAAAAGTAATGTACA
>JAHEBN010000190.1 GCA_024645245.1 Jiulongibacter sp.
TCGACATCGAGATTGACGGAGTTCAACTGGATTTAAATACCTGTGAAATATTGGAGTTTCGTCGTGAACTAGACATGAAAAATGGTACCCTAAGCCGGGACTGTACGGTTCGGCTTTCCAATGGGAACGAGCTGGCGATTTCAAGTATTCGATTTTGCAGTATGGCACAGGACGAAGCTGCGATTATCAGCTATAGCCTTACACCCTTGAATTTTACAGGCAAAGCGAAGGTTTTAGCATTTTTGGATGGCGATGTCACAAACAGAGATTCGAATCACGGTGAGCAATTTTGGGAAGAACTGGAGAAACAAAATTTAGGTTCGGAGGCATTTTTGAAAATTCAGACTAAAAAGTCACCTTGGGACACCGTACCTCAGTTTACCATTACCAGTGCCCAGCGAATCAAGATTTTCCAGAATGAAAAGCTAATAGCTCTGGAGTCGCTACCAATAAAAAAGGAGAAATACGTAGCCAATGCCTATGATCTGGCTATGATAATGAATGAAAAAACAACCATTCAGAAGTATGTGGTTAATTTTTCATCGGAAAATCATGAACCCGAAAGTCATTTTGAATTAGCAAAAACCTATTTAAATAAGATTTATCATTTAGGTTTTGAAGTTTTATTGGGCGACCATTCCAGTGTATGGGAGAAAAAATGGGCACATAATGATATCCGGATCAATGGAGATATTGCGGCTCAGCAAGGTATTCGTTTTAATATTTTTCACCTGGAGCAAACTTATACGGGTGAAGATGCCCGATTAAATATTGGACCAAAAGGATTTACGGGTGAAAAATATGGCGGTGTGACTTATTGGGATACAGAAGCTTATTGCCTGCCTTTTTATTTGGCTACTGCCGATCAGAAAGTTGCCCGTAATTTACTGGTTTACAGGCATAATCAGCTGCAAAAAGCTATAGATAATGCGAAATTACTAGGTTTTAAAGATGGGGCGGCTTTATACCCTATGGTAACCATGAATGGAGAAGAATGCCACAATGAATGGGAAATAACCTTTGAAGAAATTCACAGAAATGGGGCCATTGCCTATGCCATTTTCGATTATATCAATTATACAGGTGATAAAGCCTATTTAGGAGAATATGGGCTGGAAGTATTAATAGGTATTTCCAGATTTTGGGCACAACGGGTAAACTGGTCGGAAGACAAAATGAAATATGTCATGCTGGGCGTGACAGGTCCAAATGAATACGAGAACAATGTAAACAACAACTGGTATACCAATACCATTGCTCGCTGGACCTTGAAATATACACTAGAAGCTATCAATGAAGTACAAAAAAATGCTTCGCGGTTTCAGGAGATTGTTGAAATTACGTCTTTTAATTTTTTGGAAGAAACAGAAAAGTGGCAGCATATTATAGATGAAATTCACCTTCCGGAAGATGAGAAAAGAGGTGTTTTCTTACAGCAGGATGGTTTTTTGGACAAAGAACTATTATCGGTTGATCAGATAGCGGACCGACCAATCAATCAAAACTGGAGTTGGGACCGAATTCTTCGATCATGTTTTATCAAGCAAGCCGATGTACTTCAGGGAATGTATTTTTTTGAAGATGATTATAGTGTTGAACAATTAGAAAGAAATTTTGATTTTTACGAGCCAATGACTGTGCATGAAAGCTCACTTTCGCCATGTGTACATACCATTTTGGCCTGTAAGTTGGGCAGAATTGAAAAAGCCAATGAAATGTATGTGCGTACCGCCAGACTTGATTTGGATGATTATAATAATGATACGGAAGATGGCCTGCATATTACTTCTATGGCGGGTACCTGGATGGCAGTGGTAAAAGGTTTCGGTGGAATGCGTGTCAAAAAAGGAGAATTAAGTTTTAATCCGGTTTTGCCTGAAGGCTGGGAATCGTACGCATTCCGGGTTGGATTTAAAGGGAAACTAAAAGAGGTGACCGTTACAAAATCAGGATTTGAAGTGAAGGAAATCGCTTAATAGATTAAAATAAATTCTAAGAAAAAGCCCTGTTTCCACATAATTGGAAACAGGGCTTTTTTACGCTAAAATACGCCAGATTTGAGCAACTAAAAAGGTAACCACAAAACCCATTATAACCGGCAGAATAGAAGCCACAACTGTCCATTTCACCGACTTGGTTTCTTTGTAAATGGTATAAATTGTAGTACTGCAAGGATTGTGTAACAGGCTGAATAACATTAAGTTAATGGCTGTAAGTAAGGTCCATCCACCGCTTCTTAAAATATCTCCTGTGGCATTAGCAGAGTCGGCTTCAAACATAACTCCTGCACCGGCACCACCCGAAATACCAGTTACCAAAACCGTAAGCATCAATATGGTGGGTATAACGATTTCATTGGCCGGAATAGCCACCACGTAAGCCAGAAGTATAACTCCATTAAGGCCCAAAAGAAATCCGAAAGGATTGAATAAGTCGATTGTCCAGGCGGCTATGGTGATATCACCAATGTGTAAATTGGAAATAAGCCAAATTACAGCACCAGCAGGTGCGGCGAAAACAATAGCCCTCCACAATACAATCAGGGTTCGGTCTATCAATGAGGTATAAATAGTTTTCCAGAAACGCGGTGGGCGATAGGGTGGAAGCTCCAGATTGAAAGTGGAAACTTCACCTTTTAAAACAGTTTTAGATAAGGCCCAGGAAGTAAGAAACATAAATCCCATACCCAAAACGGCAATGCCTATTACTGCTGCCAGCGAAGCAATCCCAGAAAATGATTGCGGAACCACAGCCCCAACAAAAATGGTGGCAATCAGGATTTGAGTGGGCCATCGGCCATTGCATAAGGAGAAATTATTAGTAATAATGGCAATGAGTCTTTCTCTGGGGCTGTCTATAATTCGGGTAGCCACCACTCCGGCTGCGTTGCAGCCAAAACCCATACTCATAGTTAAGGCCTGTTTGCCATGGGCTCCGGCTCTTTTGAATAAATTATCCAGGTTAAAAGCCACGCGTGGTAAATAGCCAAAATCTTCTAAAAGTGTAAAAAGTGGGAAAAATATGGCCATTGGAGGGAGCATTACGGCCACAACCCAGGCCACAGCCAGATATACGCCATCAATTAAAAAACCATTTAACCAGATCGGAAAGCCAATATTGGTGGCCAGAGTTTTTAAAAATGGATGAATATGATCCAATAAAATATTTCCTAAAAATGCGGAAGGATAATTGGCACCCACAATGGTTAACCATAAAACCGTGGCAAGTACCAGAAACATTAAGGGGAAACCCCAGGTTCTGCTGGTTATAATTTTATCTATCCGGGCATCAAACCTTAATTTTCCTTTTTCGTCTTTCTTGTGAACTGCGGCACTTACTATTTCGGCCGCATCGGCATAAATACCTTCCGTCAGATTATCGTGAAAATCGTCACCAATCTGCCAACGAAGGTCGTTGGATAGTGCAATTAAATTTTCAATGTTATCTTTTTTCATATTACAAACTCTCCTTTTCTCAGCAATTCAATGATATGTCGGTCGCCTTCCAGGAGCCTGAAAGCAATCCATCGGCTATTTGGTATTTCAGGAAATTCTTTTTTCAGTTCTATACTTAATTTTTGTACAGCTTTTTCTATATTTTCAGGTATATTCTTGATTCTGTGAGGCTTGCAATGGATTCTGCCATTTGCTAAATCACTCACAGTCTGGATTAATTCGGGTATACCGCGGTAATATCGGGCACTTGTAGCTACCACCGGAATACCTAAATCACGTGCCAAACTGCGGGTATCTACTTCAATGTTATTTCTCTCTGCTTCATCAATTAAATTTAGGCAAAGCACAGCTCGATCCGTAATCTCTAATACCTGTAATACCAGATTCAGGTTTCTTTCGAGCCTGCTGGCATCTACTACTATAATAGTTACCGAGGGTTTACCAAAAAGTATAAAATTTCGGGCAACTTCTTCATCTTCCGAAGTAGAAAGAAGTGAATAGGTGCCGGGTAAATCTACAAGTTTGAATTTCTGATTGTTGTATTCAAAGCCACCTTCGGCACGGGTTACTGTTTTTCCAGGCCAATTTCCAGTATGTTGTTTTAAGCCGGTCAATGAATTAAAAACCGTGCTTTTTCCGGTATTTGGATTTCCTGCCAGAGCCACCACAAAGTCAAACTCGGTGGTATTAATTCCCAGTTTCTTTAGCCCGTTGGCATTAAATTGCGGACAGGCCTCACAGGCACTTTTTGGTAATGTATCCATTCTAGTCCTTTTTAATTAAAATTTTTGATGCCTGATTATTCCTCAGGGCAATAGAAGTTCCTTTGATTAGAAAAGCCTTTGGTTCGCCAAGTGGATTCAGTAAGTCAACTTTCACATTCGCCCCTTTTACAAAGCCTAAATCCAACAAGCGTCTTCTGCTTTCACCCCGCATTTCTTTAGATATGCCAATAATAGTTGCGTATTCATTCTCATTCAGCATACTTAGCCGGGCCACATTATCCTCCGAAATATATTCTTTTTTAAGCAGGCTCACTGTGATATTTGCGGCAATAATAGGAGCAAGTTTAAAAGCTTCACCTTCGCAATGAAATACGATTCGGTTGGAGTCTTTTTCTACCACCCGCACCTGCGATCCAATGTGAATGTTTTCGGCCAGAATCTGCTTATAGATAATATCGGGTTTGTCTTTTATATGAATGATTCTACCGAGGTGGTTTACATCTAAATCAGAAAGTGCTATACCTTTGATATCTGCCACTTTGCCTGTTTTAGTGGGTATGGGGTCACCATGCGGGTCAAACTGGGGATTGCCTAATACAGATGCCAGGTAATCGGTATCCTGATCCGTGAGTTCGTGTTCCTTTTTTTCGGCAATATGATGCCAGTCGCTTTCGGCAAAGCCTGTTTTTTCGGCAAGAAATTTTTCCCACAATCGGTGGGCACGTACCATTCTGAGTGCGTAGTCGCTACCCGATTCACTGAGCCTTACATTTTCGCCTTCGATAAGTATGAGCGAGTGCCGGGCCATTTCATTGACAGATTCCAAAATGTTACTTTCGGGCTCATTAAGTGAAGTGGTGATGTCATTTATATTTAGTATTTTATCCTGATTTTCACTGTGGTACAGAAGTTTTAAAATATCTTCAATCACAATTTTTTGATTGTTAATATTCGATTTCCGAATTGCCCAAAACCAACCTTTTTCTGGCCGGAACAGCAAAAAAAGTAAAATGGAAATACCTATAAAAAGGCTTAAGGCCCATACCGGACTATACATATCTTTAGAAATTCAATACTTATACTCTTTTAAAATAAACTTGCTTTCACTAAGATAACTACTTTGTTTTAAAAATAATTCCTATTTTAGATTAATCTAAAAATAAAATTACATAGTTCAAATAATTTAATTTTTCAAATTTTAGCAATCGAATAAGGGTGAAATAAAGAGAGTTTGTAATTGTCTAAATATTAATATTTTACAAAGTTCGTAGTATGACCTTTGGTATTTTTCATTTCCAGAATTACAGGCCTGCGAGCTTATTCATTATCTCGAACCAAAATGTTCGAAAGTACCATGTTCTATTATAGCCGTATGACAAATATTAGTATAATAATTGACCTCAATTGCGTTCAATTCCATAAGTTCTACAAGTCTTTAAAAAAAGAGCCATAAGGAAAATCCTTATGGCTCAAAATTAAATTTTTCTAACTTTTATCTATTCTAAACAGGTATTTTCAATTTGTGCCAAAAACACAGAACTATTATCTGCTTGGAAACCAGGTTCTAATAAGATGTGATAGGAAGCCTTATACTCAATCCTTGCAGCACTCGTGATCTTATTTTTAGCATTGATGGTATAAATTGCTTTTAAAGATCTGGTGATTGTTGAGTAATCGTCTTTAGGCGAGACCAAATTATAAGCTGAAGGGGCAATATTTAAATTTTCAACTGAATATTGAGAAGTTACAATAGGGGAAGAAGAACGGATCATGATTTTATAATTATTTCCTCCATTTATAAAATTTGGAATGGTACAATTAATACTTGCCGGATTCTCTGATTTTCCTATTAAAACAGGATTACCGAAATAACCATTTTCATCCGATAAAAATGCCTGGAAAATATTTCCTGGTAAGTATTCACCTGTAGAATCGGAAGTAATGGTAAAGCTATTTCCTGCACAAAGGGAAGTTTTCGATGGACTTGGGAAACTAATAGTCCGGTCTCCATCAACCACATCAAACCTGTATGTTTCAGGCCCAACTAATAAATTACCCAGGTTATTATCCAGGCTGAAACCGCTGGCAATGAAGGCATAACGAGTTGATGGAAGGATATCACCCGTTATATTATTTCCAGATTCGTGTAAATAATATGGTAATAGATTGTCTTCGTGATATCTAATATTTAAAATTCCGGACAATTGTAATCTGACACTTTCAATTGGCGTGTTTTCACATGATGGTATTGCTAAAATCGTCATTGGGCGATTTGTTTTTTGAACTTTCATCAGGTCAGCCATTGGCGTAATAATTTCCGGATGTTCTCCGGAATATAGCAGGTAATAGGACATAGCTATGCTATTGCAGGCAACATTAACTGAAGTTGTAGCCGTTGCCGTGCAATACTCAAAAGTTACTGTTACTGAATAAACTCCGGCATTTTGTATTTTAGAATCCGGAATTATCGGATCTACCAGATTACTTGTAAAACCGTTTGGTCCTGTCCATTGGAATCTGGTGCCACCCGTTGCTAGCAAATTTATATTTTCTTTTTCACTATAAGGACCATAGTTAAGAGCAGTAGCCACCGGATGATGATTTACTACTTCTGTAAATGTCGACGCGGAACATCCAAAATTATCGGTCATTGTAATATTATAGGTACCGGTAAGAGATATATCAACACTATTGAAGATCGGATTATGTAAATTTGAACTGTAATCATTTGGTCCTGTCCAGGCATAAGTGTACGAAATTGCATCCGGGTTTCTGCCGTCTTCTACATAAAGATTTAAGGTTTCAGCGGAACAAACCGGTGAATTGCTGCTTGCTTCAGGATGCGGTAAACTATGAACGATTACATTTATGTATGCGTTTGCCGAACAAGTATATTGATCGGTAAGAGTTACACTGTAGTTCCCTCCCATTTCAGAAGTAACTTTTACTCTTTCCGGATTCTGTAAAATAGAACTAAAACTTTCTGGTCCGCTCCAATCATATCCAATTGTAAATGATGGTGGTATTGCTACTGCAGGATTGGGGTTTGTCCTTAAATCTTTAGCAAACAACTTTAAATCCTTTCCTTCACATAAAGGATCATTATAACTTACATCCGGAATTGGAAGCGAATGTACTGTAACTGGCAGTGTGGTGAAAGTGGAACAGGTGTATTGGTCAGTAAGTGTAACACTGTAAGTGCCACTCATAATAACCTGAGCACCGGTAATAATAGGTTCTTTTAAAACAGATTCAAATCCCTCAGGTCCAGACCAGGCATATTTCATCACAAAAGGCGGTATTTCCG
>JAHEBN010000191.1 GCA_024645245.1 Jiulongibacter sp.
AAGAACTTTTCAAATAATACTGGTTCCCATTTTCTTGTATAAATGGCCAGCGGTAATAGGTAACCTTTCGTGGTTCTTTTTCTAAAATAATTTCCGGTTTTTGTAAATTATTTTTAGATACCAATTCATTAAATATTTCTCTATCTGCCTGATAAGCTGCTTTATAAATTTTACGAGAACTTAAACCGGAATGTTTTTTCAGAGCATGTGAAAAAGGATAAAAAGGCCAGTAATAAGTTGATGCATCGTGCAGAACATTTTTCCAAACCTCAGGTCCGAATTTTTCGCGGGCATATAAATTTATGGAATATCCCAGAGGATAATGCGATGGCATATTACTTCGATAGGAGTCATTTCTGGCCTTTTGATAAGTGTATTTTTTATTGGCCAAAAACTGAGCTCTTTGCTCCAGGAAAAAATTGGCATTACGCCCCCTACCGCTACCACTTTCTAAAGTCTCAGCTAAAACGGCATCACCTTCGCTAAACCAATTGGGAATAGAAAGATTTTGTGCGGCACCCCAACCTGTATTTCCGGTAATAATTTTGGCCAAACCCGTAAAGCCTACTGTTGTATTACTGTATTGCAATACATGGCGGTATTCATGAATTGCTAAAAGATTAAGCCAGTTTACCGGGCCCATAACCGACCAATCCTGAATGGGCAGAGCAAAAAATTCAGATCGAAAAGGTGCTACGGTTACAAAACCATTTGAGTTATAAGATTGTGCGTTTAAGATAATTTTGGTCTTCAGGTTCTTTTTACCAATGGTATTTCGCTCATTTTTATCAATAAAATCTACAATCTCACCAATTTTATAAGCATAGCTACTCAGGCCTTTCGGGAAAATTATTTCGGATTTATCGTTTTCAATTTTTTGCCATTTTATTTTGGGGGAATTTGCCCCTTCAGCCACATATTGAGCTTTCGCACAAATCCAGAATATACTAAAAAGCAAAGGCAGCCAAAGTTTTTTCATATTTTGAGATTAGAAGATTACGAATACCTGTAATTTCGGGCAAATTAATACATTTCTTTAAATGCAAGTCTCCCGATATATACGTAGCATTTTACTTTTTGGTACCTTTTACATTTTACAATCGTGTAAAACCGCACAGAATTCAAAAAAAGAAGCACATTTAGTACCTGAAAATTTAAAAGAATATTTTCGGTACAAAGCCGGAAATCCAAAATTAATTTCGGTTCACCGGGGCGGAGGTGAAATGCCCGGTTTGCCGGAAAACTGCCTGGACTCATTCGAATGGATAAGTATGCAGATGCCGTGTATTATAGAATGCGATGTACAAATGACCAAGGATTCGGTGCTGGTTATGATGCACGATGAAACGCTGGACCGTACGAGTAATGGACATGGAAAAATAAGCGATAAGACCTATGCCGAACTACAATCTTTAAAACTAAGGGATAATTTTGGAACAATGACAGAATATCCTATTCCCAAACTGGATGAAATATTAAAATGGGGAAAAGGGAAAGTAGTCTATACCCTGGATGTGAAAAAGAATGTGCCTTATAAAAAAGTAATTGAGAGAGTAAATGCACTCAAGGCAGAAGAATATGCGATAATGATAACCTATAATGCCAATCAGGCTTTCGAAATTTATCACATTGATCCCACCCTTTTGATTTCCGTAGGAATAATGCAGGAATCGGATTACTTTAGATTAATGGAAGGTGGAATTCCGGATGAAAATATGATTGCTTTTATAGGAACCCGCGAGCCTAAAAAAGAGCTGATTGATTTTATTCATTCCAAAGGGATCGTTACTATTTTAGGAACTTTAGGTAATCTCGATAAGCAAGCAGCAGCAAATAATGATTTGAATTATGAAAAGTGGGCTCAAACGGGGGCTGATATTTTTGCAACAGATCGCCCACTGGAAGTTTATAAAAAATTAAAGGAATTTTCTAAAAAATAAGTGTTTTAAACCCTGGTTTTAATTAAATGATCATGTTAAGAGTATTCGGTTTTGTATCTATACTAACATTGGGAACCTCATTTGCTCAGAGTTCGCTCAAGCCTGCATTGGTTAACGAGGCCGATGCCATAGCGAAAAAAGTCATTGAGTGGAGAAGAGATTTCCATGCCAATCCGGAATTGGCCAATGAAGAAAAGCGAACGGCAGCTATTGTAGCGAACCACCTTCGAAATTTAGGTATTACTGTTCAGGAAAATGTGGCTGTAACAGGTGTTGTTGGAATATTAAAGGGCGGAAAACCTGGCCCCGTGGTAGCCTTAAGAGCAGATATGGATGCCCTGCCTGTGACAGAAAGAAACGGACTGGCTTTTAAATCAAATACCCGCGTTACTTACAACGATCAGGAAACCGGCGTAATGCATGCCTGCGGTCACGATAGCCACGTAGCCATTTTAATGGGCGTTGCTGAAATTTTGGCAAAACACAAAAAAGAATTAGCGGGAACAGTTAAATTTCTTTTTCAACCGGCCGAGGAGGGAGTTTTTGGCCACGGTTTAGAATTCGGAGCCGATTTAATGGTAAAAGAAGGTGTTTTGAAAAACCCGGATGTAGACGTAGTAATGGGCTTGCATATCAATTCGCAAACGCCCGCCGGAAAAATCACTTATCGGCCAGGTCCGACTATGGCCGGAGTAGATCAATTTTATATTACGGTGAAAGGAAAACAAACTCATGGAGCTTATCCGTGGTCGGGAATTGATCCTATAACAACTGCATCGCAAATAGTTATGGGCTTGCAAACCATCGTAAGTCGAAATGTGAAATTGATCGAAAATCCCGCAGTAGTAAGTGTGGGTTCGATTCATGGCGGTATACGGCATAATATTATTCCCGAAGAAGTAAAAATGATAGGTACTATCAGGAGCCTTGATGTAGACCAGAGGGAGCAAATTCATGCCAGAATAAAAGAAATAGCAGAAAATATAGCCAAAAGTGCCGGTGCAACTGCCGTGGTAGAAATAGAGGCCGGTTACCCGGTAACTGTAAACCATCCGAAACTTACAAATATGATGTTGCCCACCTTGATGGAAATTGCAGGAAAAAACAATGTTGTAGAAAAAACGGTGGTAATGGGAGCCGAAGACTTCTCCTATTTTGCCCGGGAAGTACCCGGATTATTTATTTTTCTGGGGGGAATGAATCCCTTAGAAAACCCGGAAAAGGCTGCCCCACACCACACGCCTGATTTTATGCTGGACGAATCCGGATTTACGCTTGGGGTAAAAGCACTTTCGGCTATGGTTGTAGATTACTTTGAAATAAACAAAAAATAATGCCTGCTGAAATCCTGCGTATTTACGAGTTTGACCCCGATCCCGATAAAATTGATCAGGTGGTGCGTTGTTTAAAAGATGGCGGAATTATTATCTACCCTACAGATACTGTCTATGCAATGGGTTGTGATATTTATCAAAACCGGGCTGTGGAAAAGCTAAGCCAACTAAAGGGTTTGAAGGTAAAAAAGAATAACTTTTCGATTGTTTGCAGTGATTTAGGAAACATTGCCGATTACGCAAAAGTATCTAATCATGCATTCAAAATTATGAAAAAAGCTTTTCCTGGCCCCTATACCTTTATTTTGCCGGCCAATAGTAATCTACCAAAAACATTACAAACGAATAGAAAATCTATCGGTATCCGAGTGCCCGATCATCCCATTCCGCAGGCAATAGTGCGTGCATTGGGCAATCCTATAATTACTACCTCGGTAAAAGATGACGTAGACGATATGCTGGAGTATCCGAATGACATCGAGGTTATCATGGATCAAAATAAAAACAAGGCCGATCTCATTATTGACGGAGGTTGGAGCGGAATTACACCTTCCACAGTGATTGATGCTACGGAGGACGAAATGGAACTGGTACGTGAAGGATTGGGTGAGGTGGACTTTCTATAAATTTAGGTTCGAAAAATTTTGCTCATTCATGCATTCAAAATGTCCTTTCGGGCATTTGGAAAAGCCAATTTTAGAACAAGGCCTGCAATTCAGATTCTTAACTTCCACCACTTGAAACTTTGTCAGGTAAGGCGTCATACCAAATTCAGGAACGGTATTTCCCCAGATTGAAATAATTTCTTTTTTGAAAGCGGATGCAATGTGCATAATAGCTGTATCGTGACTGATCACCTTTTCCGCATTTTTTACCAACCAGGCTGATTGATTCAGATTTATTTTACCGCAAAGGTTTACAATTCTTTTACCTAATGCATTTTGAATGTCTTTGGCGTTTGATTCATCTTCTTTTCCACCTAAGAGCACAACTGTTTTAGTAGTTTTCTGTAATAATTCAATAATTTTGGTATTGGGCATTCTTTTGGTAAAATGCTGCCCTCCTATTCCGTAGGCTAAATATTTTCCTGCAGTTAAACCAAAATCCAACAGTTTGATTTCATCCTTTTCAGGAATAAAATAATCCAAACCTTTCTGATCACTAATAATGTTCAGGTTTTGTAAGGTCTCCATATAGCGATCTACCACGTGCAGATCTGGCATTTGATTAATTTTGAAATTTACCAATAGCCATTTTTGAATATTCAACTTGTTGAAGCTTGCCGATTTAGAGCCCAGAGCTGTTTTTATGCGAAATGTTCTCAAATTGCGATGCAAATCTATGATCAGATCAAATCCTTCCTTTTTAAGGTTGGCAACCAATTCTTTTTCTGAATCTCCCAGCAAGTGAATCTTATCCAGATAGGGGTTTTCCTGCAACAAAAAAGCATTGTTTTTTTTCGTAGCGTAATGGATTTCCACTTCTGGCAGCTGCAATTTCAAACACCGTATTACGGGAGTTGTCAAAATGATATCGCCCAGTGAAGAGAATCGTAGAATTAGTATTTTCATTATTTTTTTAAATGGCTGAAGCCTTTTTCCAAACCTTCGGGCTTTTTATGTTTCCATCTTTTGTGACTCCATAGCCAGGTGGAAGGGTTTGCCAAAATGTCTTTTTCGAGCAATCTGGCATGTGTTTCCATAATCATCCCAAGTTCCTCTTTTTCCGGATTTTCAGATATCAATTGGGTTTCAAAACAATACTTACCTCGGGAAGTTCGATTGATTAAGGCATAAAAAACCGGAAGCTTAAATTCCCTGGCCACCATTTCCGTACCAATAAAGAATGATGTATCCTGATTTAAAAAAGTGGTCCAGTAAGATTTATGAGCCGGTGCTGACTGATCATTGGCAAGAATAATACCGAAAGCTTTACCGCTTGCATTTTCTAATTCCTTTTTGGTAAAACTCGTAGGAAACATATGTGTACCGAAGCGACATCTGGCCTTCTTTATTAGGCGGTCAAAATATTTATTGCTAAAAATACGATAAGGAATTTTCACTTCTGTATTCCAAAAAAAAGGTAAACTTTTAGCGATCCATTCGTAATTGCCCAAATGCCCGGTAGTTACAAGAAATGACTGCCCTTCTGCGATAAACTGTTCTAATTTGGGGTCATTTTTTACAGAAACATATTTTTTAAGTCTTATTTCCCCTTGTGTAAAATTTTTAAGCGTTTCCAACATCAAGTCTACCAAAAAATGATAATATTTTTTCTCTAAAACCCGGGATTCTGATTTTGAAATATTGGAATAAGCATTGACTATGTTTTTCCTCACTACTTTTAATCTATATCCGAGCACATAATATAATAAGGGGAAAATTAGCACGTCGCCAATAAAATACAATAATCTCATGGGTAAAACCGAGAACAAATAGAGAAATGGCAAAAGCAAATAAAATAAAAATGCCTGCATTAATTTTTTGAATTTAAATATCTAAAGTAATCTTCTTTGGTATCCAGATCTTCTCCACAAGTGCCAATTTCGACCAAAAGCACTTTATCCGCATTATCTCTTATTAATTTTCGAGCACCTTCATCACCTTTTAAATCCAGCAAAGATTCAAACATGCTTCTGCGAAATAATGCAGGTACTCCTTTAACTTCACCGTAATGTGAGGCAATTATTTCTTTTTCCGGGTTATTTTTGGAGGCTAAAACTAAATTTTCAATAACTTTTTTATCAATATCAGGCATATCTGCGGTTATAATAATAACAGCATCGATTGTATTCGAAATCAAATAAGTACCTACCAAACCCATTTTAACTGAACTCGCCATACCAGTTTGCCAATGTGGGTTATCGGCTATATTTATCGGCATATCTTTCAGTCCCGGAACAATAGCACTTTTGTGAGCTCCCAATACAACTGTAATTGGAAAACAGGAAGTATCTAGTGCTGAGTGTATTAACTTTTTTAGCATAGATTCGCCTCTTATGTCGAGCAATTGCTTGGGAACACCCATTCTTTTTGATTCTCCTGCCGCTAAAATTATGATTGCAATATTCATTTTTATATATTTACGCAAAATTACGAGAAATTCTGGTCATCGGATAATTTAAATCAGATACTCGTCGTTTGGAATTACGTGCTCATAAAAACAAATAATCTCATGAAATTCTTCAGAAATTCCGCTTTTAAGTGGACATCACTCCTAGTTGTTTCCCTGAGTTTGCTTTCTTGTTTGGGTGGCGATTCGCCGAATCCCAAAGGGACTTATTTCGATATTTACCTGGATTATTGGAACACTACAGGTAAAAATCCGGAAATTCGATTTGACGAATTGAATACTTCGCGTGAAATTAAAATTGATTTTAGTAAAACTTTTGAAGGTTTTGCAGAAGGCCAAAGTTTCTCGAAAGTTGCAATTGATAATTTCAGAATCATCGATGATAATTCTAATAATTACAATATCGATAACATCACGGCCTACGAGTACCGCGAAGGTGCCTGGAAAAAAGATATAGAGTTTACCATGGATTTCAGTCAATCCGAAGATATTTCTGTGGTTTTGGTTTTAGATAGATCCGAATCACTAGGGCCGGATTTTTCGACCATTAAAACTTATGCCAACGATTTTATCGATAAAATTTTTGACGAAAGAAAAGAAGTGCAAATGGGTATTGTGGATTTTGCCGATGACGTGCAAAGTTATCCATTAACATCAAACCGTGAACAGCTAAAAACATACGTAAGTGGTTTAAAACAAGGAAAATTCACCACCTTGTACAATGCCGTTGATTTAGGAATTGACATGCTGCAAACGAGCAAATCACAAAGTAAGGTATTATTTATTTTTACCGATGGATCAGATAATAACTCGGCACCGAATGTAACTTCGGATTATCTGGTAAACAGAATCAAATCAGATAAAAATGCCTACAAAATTACCAGTTTTGCTATCGGATTGGATGGTGACGGTATAGTAGACAAAACAGTTCTGACCAAATTATCCGGCAATGGTGGAACAGCCAGTTTCCCAAGAACAGTGGCACAGGCCAAAGATGTTTTCCAGAAGTTCTCTAAAGTAATATCCAATGTGTATAGCTTAGAATACCTAAGAAACCAACAGGTAATACCAAGAACTTCACCTGTGAAACTCAAATTT
>JAHEBN010000315.1 GCA_024645245.1 Jiulongibacter sp.
AGACCCCGTGGAGGTGCAGCTCACTTATATCCGCAACACGATGAATACGAGTCGGCACCAACAGTTTCAGGAATCTGGAAATTAGACCCGATGGCTTGTTCTCCCGCAGCAGCCTTAGAAATGTTGACACATTCTCCTTCCGGTGATTTTACGCCCAGTTTAGATCAAAATGGCCGCTTGATTTTTACCCGCTGGGATCACCTGCAAAGAGATCAGCAAGCCGATGCCGATATTGAAGGCCTGCTGAGTGTATCCCCTCCCAGCTATAATTACGGCACATTTAATTATGCTGATGAATCGGCAAGTGCTACAAAGACAGGAATTTTACCCGATACAGAGATTTTTCCCGAGCCCCGACCGGGTAGAACAGACTTGTTGAACTTAACAGAATGGGTAAATACTAACCCGCAGAATTTCAACATCTTCAATCCGTGGATGATGAATGAAGATGGTACCGAACTGGAAATGCTGAACCATGTAGGGCGTCATGAAATGGGTAACTACCTGACACAGAATTTCACAAATGACAATAATTTACATGATTTTTATACACCCATAAGCCCAACACCCATTCGGGGAATGTTGTATATACAAGAATCGCCTCTTACACCTGGATTATATTACGGTATAGAAGCTCCTGAGTTTGGTACCCATGGGTCGGGCATGGTAGTAAGTGTAAATTCTCCACCTGGTACCCATCCGGAGCAAATAGCATTTACCTACATTACTCATCCGGATACACGAACACCAGACACCAGCCCATCAGCCAATCACAGTGGTCTTTACCGAAACCCAATTCCCCTTTCCGACGGACAAGTGATGGTTTCACACACAAGTTCTACTGAGCAGGATGCAAATATTGGTACTTCCACCTCACCTTTAAGCAAATACGATTTCCGGATACAGCTTTTAGAAGCCGACGGACTGCATTTTAAAGCATCGGCCAGCTATTTAACGGGCGGTGGAATAATCAAAAACGTAACCTGGTGGAGTCCTGATGAACTCATGGCATACAACGGTTTACTTTGGGAAACCTTTCCCGTGGAATTAAAACCCAGAACTAAGCCTGCAAATCCCAGTTTAGATTTAGAAATTGTGGCTCCTAGTGAGCAGGCATTATTTAATGCCGCCGGTGTGAATCTTCACGATTTCCGTAAATTTCTAAATAGAAATAATTTATCTCTTTTAGCTATTCGTGACGTCACCAGTCGTGACGATGCCGATCAACAACAGCCTTATAATCTAAAAGTAGACGGACAAACGCATCAAACCGTAAATCCATATAAACCTAATAATGTTTATGAAGTAAAACATATACAGTTTCTTCAAAATGACCTGATAAGGGGTATTGGCGGAATTTCCACACCCAAGTCGGGCAGAAGGGGTTTAGCCCGTTTTTTGCATGATTCGCTCGCTATGAGTTATAACCCACCTACCACGGGTGCACAAGGCAGTGCAAATATTCATCCGGACGGCTCGGCGGCCATGATAGTACCTGCAAGCCGGGCTCTTACCTGGCAACTTACTGATGCGACTAATAAAGGAATTGTGAGAGAAAGATTATGGTTGAGCACCAAGCCTGGTGAAATAAGAACCTGTAGCTCTTGCCATGGTGAAAGTACGCTTAATCAGGCGGGTCAGTTTTCTCCCACCAATGCTCCGCAGGCTATGTCTACCTTGCTTAACCACATCAAAACTATCGACAGTGATAATGATGGCGTAACAGATATTTACGATGCTTTCCCGAATAACAGTGCTAAGCACATTGCCGAATCGGTAAATGAGGATTTTGTCAATGGTCTAATCCATTTTTTAAACGAAAATGAGGATAACGATGCAGTTAGCTGGAGTATTCAAAATACCACCTGTGGTACAAATTCAGCCGTTATCAACAACCAGGCAGCGGATAATACGGGTAAAAGCGATCGATTAATCAGGCAAGTTGATTTGAAAAATATGGATCAGGCAAAACTGAGTTTTGAAGTTGCCTATGCACGATATAGTGCAAGCAGATATGATCAGCTAAAGATTTGGGCGGTGGATTGCAAT
>JAHEBN010000192.1 GCA_024645245.1 Jiulongibacter sp.
GACATCAATTAGCTTAATTTTGGCTGTATTTATGTCATTTGGCAATTTTTATCTAATTGATTTTGTGGTTAAAAATGTTTTTTCACTAAATCACGTAGAAATTTCTACGGGTATTTTTTTTGCTGGAATGTTCAGCATTTTTTCACCTGTATCTTTTCTTTTTAAGGGTTCTGCAGAAAAGCCAGTACTTAGAATGATTGAGGAAATTGGCATTCCATTTTTTGCTGCTTTCCTGATCTTCGCATTGGCATACGATAAAATGCCTTTTATTCAAGTTGCCGGAATTTCCATTTTTGTGTTTATGATTTTTCTTTTTTCTGGTAAAATAGCCCTGCAGAATCTGACTTTGATTCAGGAAGATTTAGCAATTTTTCGGTCCAACCTGTCAAATGCCCGTTTAAAAGGAAAGGTAATAAATGAGTTGAAAAAGGAAGTTGAAATGCTGGAAAATGAAATCGATAATTTCAGGAAAGATAAATGGAAGATTATTCCTGAATTGAGCCGGCAAGAGTCAGAGTTGAATAAGATTCATGCCCAATGCGAAGCTCAAATTAATATTTTCGAAAGCGAATTTAAGTTGGCGAGGTCTTATAAAGGCAGTCTGACCGGAAAAGAAATTAAGCAAATAATTGAATAAGCTAATATAAGAATGCAAGAAGAACTGGAGCAGGATTTCGATAATGGCGTCATTAAGGGAATCGATAATGTGGGCATTGAGCATCACGAAGAAGTCATAAATCATACCGTGGACTACGATTGGTCGATAGATCGATATCGGGAAAATAACCTTCGACTACAAGAAATTGAATCTAAGACAGTTCAGGTTAAACAAAGTAAAATGGACATTTTCGGTCGCTTTAAGACCGAAGAGAAAGAAGTTTTACAAAGAAGATCACAATTAGAGCATTTGAACGAGACCAGGAGTAGGTATTTAGATGAAATTTCTGATAAGGAAGCGGTAATGAAAAGCAGGCACTCACCTTACAGCTTATTGGCGGGTGTTTTGTATTTTTTTGCTGGTATTGCATTTATTGTGGGTGATTTGATAATTTCCCATGAAATAGTAGCATATGCCCTCAATATCCGGGACAACACTGAAGCCTGGGCTTTTGCTATTGGATTGGCAAGTTTGTCAATACTTCTCAAGCCGGCTTACGAAAGATTAATAGAGCAACCATATCTGGATGGAAAAGAAGAAAAGGCTAAAAAAATATACGGATATTTCCAGACCTTCCTTTTAGTGGCTTGTTTTGGTACCATGACTATCTTGGGTTGGTTCAGATATGAGGCTTATAAAACGGATAAATTAAAAGAAGGCATTAACAGGGAAATTAAATCCCTTCAATTAGAAAGCTCACCGATTGATCCAGCACAACAGGTGAATGAAACGGCCATAATTCAGAAAATTGAGGGAAAATTACAAGAATATAACGAATTAAATATTAGTCTTGTAAATAGTCCTGTAGCTATGCTTTCTTTTGTATTGAGTGGTGTGTTATTTGCTTTGGCAGGTGCTATTTGCTTAGGGATTGCATTTCCGATTATTACTTTTTATTGGGTAAGAGGGCTGCAACATCGACCATTCGTAAATCGCCGTCGACGCAGGATTCGAAAGCTCGACAGAGAAGTAAAAGTACTTAAAACTGAATTGTATGATTTTGAGTCAAAAACAGATGTATTGCAGCATGAAATTGATCATTTGCCGGAATTGGAAATACTAAAGAATGAAGGTATAAACCTGCAAAATGAGAATAACATAATTTTGGAGGAGTTAAGGAAATCCAGACAATCTTCCAGAATTAATACTTTTAAAGATGGTTATTCGAAGGGCAAAATAAGTAGAAGTGAAATGACCGATGAAGAATACGAGGAATATCGCAAAAGAAATCTGGAAAGAGTTGCTAGTTCGGGAATATCGCAGAAATCGGATTCCAATTCCCGTACTTACCGTAAAGACGGTCTAAGGCCGCACCTGGCATTAAGGAAAGTGATTGCTGAGAGATACGGAGAAAATTAATTTTTTTGAATTATTTGAAATAGCAAGGACATTAATTTTGTCCTTGCTTTTTTGTTAATATACATTTCGGAAAGGTAAATGGTTTGATTTTCCATTTTATCCTGAATAAAAATCCTTCTAAAATTGCATCTGCTTTAAAATTCAAAAAATTAAATCTGGTCTGCTCTTTGCCCTTGTACTTGTATATTTGTCTTTTACTATTTCAAATATGACCCTGAATATTGTTAAAATTGGTGGTAATGTTATTGATGATCAGGTTAAGTTGACTCAATTTCTTATGGACTTTTCTAAAATAAAAGGTCCTAAAATTCTGATTCACGGGGGTGGGAAAATAGCAACCAGAATGGCTGCTGACATGGGAGTTGTTACTAAAATGGTGGATGGCCGCCGAATTACGGACCAGGCGATGCTGGACATTGTAACTATGGTTTATGGTGGTTTAGTTAACAAGCAAATCGTGAGTTCATTGCAGAAGAATAATTGCAATTCACTAGGGCTCACCGGAGCAGATGGAGCTTCTGTTTTGTCTCATAAAAGACCTGTTAATACCATAGATTATGGATTTGTCGGAGATATTGATTGTATTAATGAGAGCTTTCTAAGTTTGCTGCTGGCTAATGAAATTACTCCTGTATTCTCGCCTTTATCTTATGATCCTACCGGCTCTTTACTTAATACCAATGCCGATACCATGGCTTCTGAAATTGCTACAGGTTTATCCGTAAATTATAATGTGAATCTGATTTATTGTTTTGAAAAGCCAGGTGTACTAATTGATGTGAATGACAATACCTCAGTAATCCCTCTTTTAAATCCTGCGTTGTACGAGAAATATAAGGTGCAAGGCTTAATATTTAAGGGAATGATTCCTAAGCTTGATAATGCTTTCGCTGCTTTACATAAGGGCGTAAAAAAAGTAATCATCTGCCAGGCAGATGATATACTGAGTATGGTTGAATTAATGAATAAAGGAACCCGAATTGAATTGTAAATTCAATTTATTCTAACATAGGTATGGCCATAGCCGTCGTATATTTCGTCAGAAAGGAATAAGGTGTCTTTTTTTAAAGTGAAGGACTGTGGCATCAGACTTTCTCCATCAAAATATATCATTGGAATAAGATCTGATGCCATAATTGATTTGCCCTTCTTTACTTCATAGGTAGTTTGTATTAGAACAGTTTGTTTATCGGATAAGGTGAAAGTTCCGTTTTTTTCGAAACTTATAAACCTTTGGTTATTCTCATCTGCTTTGATTGTCATTCCTGCAATGCCACCATTACTCTCCATCCAACGCCACTTTCCAAGTATATCTGAATTCAGAGATTTTGGATCATCAAAAGAACAACCAGTTGCCAAAAGCACTAAAATTAGAAGCGAGTTTGTTTTCAACAGGGATTCGAATCTTATAAGTGCATTGACCCGATTTTTTATTTAATGGTTGGAATGCCATTTAATAAAAATTAAGATTTATAACTTTGCCATTCTGATTTATACTGTAGATATTCCCGAAATAAATCAATTAATTATTGGAAATAAGACATTTAACTAAAAATATGGCTGATCAGGAATTATTTAAAAATGCATTGGATCTTTTAAAAAAATTGATTGCTACGCCTTCTTTTAGTAAGGAAGAAGAAAATACCGCATACCTCATTGAAGAATTTTTCAGGGAAAATAATATTCCATTTTCAAGACTTCACAATAATGTGTACTCCAGAAATCAATATTTCAATCCCGATTTGCCCACCATACTTTTGAATTCTCATCACGACACGGTAAAACCCAATGCAGGTTATACCATAGATCCATTTAAACCCATTATTGAAGATGGTAAATTGTATGGATTGGGTAGTAATGATGCCGGTGGGCCTTTGGTATGTCTCCTTACCACATTTTTACATTACTATTATCGATCCGACCTTAGATTTAATCTAATAATGCTTGCTTCTGCCGAGGAAGAGATTTCCGGTAAAAATGGTATTGAAAGTGTACTAAGCAAACTACCTCCCATAGATTTTGCTATTGTGGGAGAACCAACAAGTCTTGAAATGGCAGTTGCTGAAAAAGGTTTAATGGTCATTGATGCTACTGCTAAAGGAATCGGTGGGCACGCTGCTCGTGATGAAGGAGAAAATGCGATTTATAAGGCATTTAAAGATATTGACTGGTTGCAGAATTATGAGTTTCAGAAAGTTTCACATAAACTTGGAAAGGTAAAGGCTTCAGTGACGATTATTCAGGCCGGAACTCAACATAATGTAATACCCGATATTTGTAATTTTACAATAGATTTAAGGGTTACTGATGCATATAAATTAGAAGAAGTTTTGGAGATTTTGAAAGTTAATATGCATTCTGAACTGGTTCCAAGGTCTATACGATTGCAGCCTTCGGGTATTCCCTCCGATCATATGCTGTTTAAAGTTGCTCAACTTTTACAAATACCGACTTATGGTTCACCCACTTTATCAGACCAGGCACTTATGCCTTTTGATTCAATAAAGATTGGCCCCGGCGATTCCTCAAGATCACATTCTTCCGATGAATTTATTTATTTAGATCAGTTAGATCTAGGCATTTCTACCTATTTAAAAATTCTGAAATGGATCAATGATTTAATTTGAATTTTTTGCCAATACACATGATAAAATTGCGTTATAAAATCTGAATCATCGACTTAATTTTTGGGCATCATTTTTGATAATTCATTAGAAATTATGGCTGAATTATAGATAAAATTCTACACTAAATGGATATTTTAAGCATTTTACAAGATAAAATTGGAGACAATGAATTGGAAAATATTTCAGGGTTTCTTGGAGAACCTTCTGATAAAATCAAATCTTCAGTTGATTTAGCCCTAAACACTTTCTTAAGTGGACTGATCGATAAATCAGGTGAAAATCAAGGTATTGCGAATATTATGAAAGTAATAAAGGATGGTGGCCATTCTGGTGACCTTCTTGATGATTTGGGTTCGGTCTTTTTTAATCCAGAGAAAACAAAATTACTTGTTACCATTGGTAATAATATTGTAGGTCATTTTTTTGGAAGCGAGTCTGCCAAGGTAGCTTCTAAAATTTCTGACTTAGGAGGTATAAAAAAGACTTCAGCATCTTCTCTTTTTAGTTTAGCGGCTCCTTTGGTTTTGGGTTTAATAGGTAAAAAAGTTAAATCTGATCGAATGGATTTAGGTCAGATGAGGCACTTTCTAAGTGAACAAAGTTCTTATGTTCAAACCAAGCTTCCACCAGCCTTGTTGAATATTTTCAGAGCTAAAGTTAATCCTGCACCGCAACGATTTATAGAAGACGAAGAAATCAGAAATAGCGGGAATAATGATGTAGAAGAGGAAAATAGGATGGTGGCAAAACCAGAAAGGAAATCTAATTTAAGTTGGTTGCCATGGTTTTTGTTAAGTATTCTGCTTCTATTAGCTCTTTACTACTTCAGAAGCTTCAGCCAAAAAGAAGATATGTCTTTAGATGAGGTGCTTTATGAGGATACCCTGAAATTACCCAATCAGATTGATATTTTTGATAATTCATCAATAGATACGCGGCCAATTGATACTCCTGACTCAAAGGACGTACAAAAAAGTGCCATAATTGAGCCTGAAATAAATGAAACTAAACAAGCCGTTGTACCGGCATATGAGTCGCCGAAGGAACAGTCACAGGTAGTTTTAAAGCCTAAGCTGGTTGAAACAGAACAGAACTCAAAACCGTCATTGTCTAAATCAAAAGAGGAGAAGGAATCTTTAGCTATTCCTGCTGCACCTATTAAAGATAAAGATGGTTGGCAAACAATTGGATTAGTTGGGTTTGATAAAAACACAGCATTAATTCGTAACATTGATGGTATAAGTCAATTGGTTACATTTTTGAAAAATAATCCGAACAAAAATATCGAATTGGCTGGTACTTCAGCAGGTAGACTGGCAGAAGACAGGGCTTATGCTATTCGGGATGCTTTATTTGAAAAAGGGATAAATATTGATCGAATAAGTGTAAAATCCGGAAGAAATTCTGGTAATGGAGAGGTTCAGCTAAAATTGAAATAAATTTAATATTTATTAAAATGTCCCCATTCAGTAAGTTTGGGGATTTTTTTATGCAACTTATTGTAACATTTATAGTCTTATAACAAGATTTCGTTTAAACTCTTTTTTGTAGAAAGAGCATAATTTTCAAACAATATTCGTTTATTTCACGTCCTAATTTTAAAAATCAATTACGCTTCTTACATGAATAAGTATTTTTTAACCGCACTTTTATTTTGTTCTAATTTTATTTGGGCCCAAGAGCTCACCACCAAACCCAATTGGCAAAATCTCGATTATGCCACAGATGGAGTGCGTGGAATGAGTGTTGAAAAGGCTTATTCTGAACTGCTCAAAGGCAGAATTTCAAAAACAATAATTGTTGGAGTGATTGATTCTGGAGTGGATATTCAACACGAAGATCTGAAAGACGTTATTTGGCATAATACAGGTGAAACTGCTGGAAATGCCAAGGATGATGATGGGAATGGGTTTGTTGATGATGTGGAAGGATGGGATTTTATAGGTGGGGCAGATGGTCGTGATGTGCAGCAAGAGCAATTGGAAAGTGCCCGAATGATGGTAAAATACGATAAACTTTTTGGTGAAAATCCCAAAAAACGGGTATTGAAAAAACACAAGGAGGAATATAATCAATACCAAAAGATTAAAGCAGAAATTAAGGAGAAAAAAGAAGAAGCTGAAAAGTATTTGCCTATGTATCAGGGTCTTTTAGAGAATTTTCAAGCCTCTGCCGGAATTTTGAAAGATTACTTGAAGGTACCCGAAGGAGAAGAATTGAAAAAATCGGAAGTTGAGTCAATTGTAGAAGGGGATGTTGATTTGAAAGTTCGCCAGTCAAAGCAATATTGGTTGAGATTGGTTAATATGGGTGCTTCCGAATCGGATATTAAAGATGGTGTGGAGCATTACGAAAATCAGGTAAAATATAATTACAACCGCGACTTTGACGCTCGTAAAATAGTGGGTGATAATCCGGATAAACTGGAATATGCCCAATACGGTAACAATGAAGTTACCGGACCAAGAGCCATGCACGGTACACACGTTTCAGGAATTATTGGTGCTAACAGAAACAATGATTTAGGAATTAAAGGTGTAGCCGATAATGTAAAAATAATGGTAGTCAGAACTGTGCCTGATGGCGACGAACGTGATAAGGATGTGGCAAATGCAATACGTTATGCTACGGATAATGGAGCGTCGATTATCAACATGAGTTTTGGGAAGCCCTATTCACCTGAAAAAATGTG
>JAHEBN010000193.1 GCA_024645245.1 Jiulongibacter sp.
CGAAAAACGCATGAGATTTCATGCGTTTTTCTTTCTTTTTTTAACTGCCTCATTCAGTAAATATTCTATTTGACCATTCACACTCCGGAACTCATCTGCCGCCCATTTTTCCAGCTCTTTTATTAGCTCCGGGTTTACTCTAAGTACAAAAGATTTTTTTTGATTTGACATAACACAAACAAAACAGGCTCTTTCAAGCCTGTTTAAAATTAATACAAAGAGCCTGCATTTACTATTGGACTCACATTACTTTCACCACATAAAACTACAAGTAAATTACTCACCATAGCCGCTTTTCTTTCCTCATCCAGGTTCACAATATTTCTTTCTGAAAGGCGATCAAGAGCCATTTCCACCATCCCAACGGCTCCGTCTACAATTTGTTTACGGGCAGCTACCACTGCAGATGCCTGTTGCCTTTGAAGCATGGCACCGGCAATTTCTGACGCATATGCCAGATGCGAAATACGTGCTTCAATTACCTCTATACCTGCGAGTGATAAACGTTCGGTTAATTCATTTTCCAATACCTCATTTATTTCACCCGATCCATCACGTAAGTAGATAGTTGCTTCTTCGTCTTCAATGTTATCGTAGGCATAAGTGCCGGCCAATTTTCTTACTGCAGCCTCCGACTGCACATCTACATAGGTATTGAAATTGTCTACATCAAAAGTAGCTTTGGCGGTATCTTTCACCCTCCATACCACGATAGCCGCAATTTCAATTGGGTTACCCATTTTGTCATTAACCTTAAGTTTCTGACCGTTCAGGTTACGAGCTCGTAAGCTTACTTTTTTTCTTTTGTAAAGTGGATTTACCCAGCGTAAACCATTCATTTTCATGGTTCCCATGTATTTCCCGAAAAATGTGGTAACGGCCGATTCGTTGGGATTAATTACCGTTAAACCGCTTAGAATTATAATTGAAATCAAGGCCACTAAAATTGCCATTACCGGCATTGCCAGACCTGCAATCAAATAGGCGGCTAGTGCAAGACCAGCCAAACCCAAGCCTAAAAGCATAAAACCAGACGCAGATTGTAGTTGTTTTTCATTCATTTTTGTTATCATTTTGATATCACAAAGATAGTATATTGAATTTCTTATTTTAATCTAAATATTTACAAAAGGTAAAAAAATAAGGTCGGACGGAACAAAGGTGCTTATCTGAGGTTTATTCCTTAATTTTGCGGAAAATAATTAACAGATATTCGCCATTTATGATTTTAAGCGAGCAAGAAATCCTGAGAAGACAGAAAAGAGAGCAATTGATGGCCATGGGTATCAACCCGTATCCACCTGAGGAATTCCCTACAAATACATCCATAAGAGATATTCTGAAGCATTGGGAGCATAATAAATTTGATTTCCGTGATGTAAGTGTAGCAGGAAGATTGATGAGTTTTCGTATCATGGGATCGGCCTCTTTTGCTGAAATTCAGGATGAATCAGCACGTATACAGCTTTATTTCCGTCGCGATGATTTATGTCCGGATGAAGACAAAACTCTATACAATACCGTCTTCAAAAAACTACTCGATATTGGCGATATCATTGGTATTCAAGGTTTTGTATTCGAAACACAAACCGGAGAGATATCTATTCATGTGCAATCTTTCAAACTGCTTTCAAAATCCCTTCGACCGCTTCCTGTAGTAAAGGTAGATGAGCAAGGCAATATTCATGATGGATTCACCGATCCGGAGCAGCGTTTCCGACAACGATATGTGGATTTAATTGTAAATCCAGATAACCGGGAGATTTTTGTAAAAAGAGCCAAAATCATAAGCACCATGCGTCGCATGTTCGATGATCGGGGATGGATTGAAGTGGAAACACCGATTTTGCAACCTATACATGGTGGAGCCGCCGCCAGGCCTTTTAAAACGCATCACAATACGCTCGATATGCCACTTTACATGCGTATCGCCAATGAACTTTACCTGAAAAGGCTGATAGTTGGTGGATTTGATGGCGTGTATGAATTCGGTAAAATGTTTCGCAACGAAGGTATGGACCGCACGCATAACCCGGAGTTTACCGCTCTTGAATTCTATGTGGCCTATAAAGACTACGAATGGATGATGGGTATTACCGAAGAAATATTTGAAAAAGTAGCAGTAGCGGTTCATGGAAACGCACGTTTTAATTTCGGCGAAACAGAACTGAACTTTGCCGGTCCGTTTGCCCGACTAAGTATTACTGAAGCCATTGAAAAATATACAGGTGTAAATGTAGAAATTGCTACGGAAGAAGAACTTTTGTCGAAATGCAAAGAATGGGGCGTGGAGACGGATGCCAGTATGGGTAAGGCTAAGCTGATTGATGAGATTTTTGGCGAAAAAGTTGAAGCAAACCTGATACAACCAACCTTTATAATCGACTATCCGGTGGAAATGTCACCGCTCACCAAAAAGCACCGCAGTAAAGAAGGCTTGGTGGAGCGTTTTGAGCTGTTTGTATTAGGTAAAGAAGTAGCAAATGCCTACACAGAGCTCAATGACCCATTAGATCAAAGAGAACGCTTTGAAGAGCAACTGAAACTTGCTGAGCGTGGCGACGAAGAAGCCATGGCTATGGACGAGGATTTTTTACGTGCATTGGAATACGGCATGCCGCCTACATCGGGTATTGGCATCGGTATCGACCGACTTACCATGATGCTTACCGGCAACACCAGTATACAGGAAGTGCTTTTCTTCCCGCAGATGAGGCCGGAGAAAAAAGTGGAAATGGCCACTGTGGCCGATTACGAAGAAAAGGGAATACCTGCTGTTTGGGTACCTGCCTTACAAAAAATGGGTTTTATAACTCTCGAATCATTGAAAGACGCCAATGCCAATAAAATTTTCAACGACCTGGGCGGAATGCGTAAAAAACTAAAAATAGACGAGAAAATGCCGGCTAAGGAAGAGGTGGAGAAATGGGTGGCTTAATTTAAACCTTTTTAAAATCAAACCTCACAGGTTTTGGAAACCTGTGAGGTTTAATATAACTGTCTTTTTAAATAATTCCTGATTCTTAAATTTTAATAAACATTTTCAACCCTTATTTTATAAAAAATGAAAAAACAAAACCTGAACTTATTTCTTCTGTTTTTCTCTTTAACAGTTCTTTTTACGGCTTGTAACAGCGAAACCAAAAAAGAAGAAACTGCTACGCCTGACCTCCACCTTACTTTGGCTCAATGGTCTTTGCATAAAAGCTTTTTTGGTGATGCATTAAATGGCGATTGGGCCAAATTTGGTCAGATGCTTATGGAGTCGCCGGATTCTCTTTTACAAGGTGACTTAAAACCAGTTGATTTTCCGGAAATTGCTGCAAGTTATGGATTTACCACCATCGAATTGGTGAATACTTTTTACTTTAGCAAGGCTCACGACCAGGCTTTTTGGGATGATTTTAAAATGCGTTGCGAAAAAGCAGGTGTGGATGTAGGACTTATCATGTGTGATGCCTTGGGTAATATCGGTGATGCCGACTCAGTGGCGAGGGCTAAGGCAGTTGAAAACCACCACGCCTGGGTAGATATCGCGGCATTTTTGGGTGCAAAATCCATACGTGTAAATGCTGCAGGGCAAGGAACAGCGGAAGAACTGGCTGCTCAGGCTGCCGATGGTTTGAAGCAATTGGCTACCTATGCCGCAACAAAAGGAATCAACGTAATTGTGGAAAACCACGGTGGTTTAAGCTCGAATGGCGAATGGCTTGCCGGTGTAATGAAAGTAGTAAATATGGAAAACGTGGGTACCCTACCCGATTTCGGCAATTTTTGTCTGGAACGTACCGCCGACGGCTGTGCTCAGGAATACGATCGATACAAAGGTATTGAAGAGCTTTTGCCTTATGCAAAAGGTGTTTCGGCAAAAACATTTGATTTTGACTCACTGGGCAACGAAAGCACTATGGACTATGTTCGAATCCTGAAGTTGATGAAAGATGCCGGTTTTAAAGGTAATGTAGGTATAGAATACGAAGGCGAAAGACTTTCGGAAGATGAAGGCATAAAAGCTACTAAGGCTATGCTGGATAAGCTTATTGCTGAATAATTAAAACGGGCAGGAAGAAAAACCTTAACCTGCCCGTTTTTTTACCTTTCTTTTTCTCAGTTAGTAAGGCCTTGGTAGTGCAACTTCCCACCAATTAAGGTAGTACCATTACACATATAAACGGCTGTTGCTGAGTTTCCTTCATCGTAAATGAAGTTTTGGGTTGCGGCTTCGTCGTTACCCGCCATTACCCATAAGTAGAATGTTACAATTGATCCGTTTGGCACTCCTAATTTTCCGGGATCAGTGGTGTATGACTGATCGATCAATTCATTGCTTGTCTGTTCGGACATTCCGGAATCCCCGGTGTTCATGTCAATGTACTTAAATTCTGTTCTGGCTACATAACCACCTTGATGATTCAATGTAAATTTGCCTACTTTTTGTAATGCCATAGCTATAAATGTTTTAATGTTTCGCCTATTCTATTCTGGATTTTCGGATTGCTCCTAGCCAGCTCCGTGCCGACCACACAAAAGTAGTTTTATGCAGTACCCTGACTCAGAGCTCATTTACCTTTTTTCGAAAACAGGTCATTTTACCCATTACTGAAAACAGGATTATGAACAAAAAATAAACGGACTAAGTTGGAGTAATTATCAGAGCAGGTTTTTAAATAAAATTTATATTTTCCTCCCAATTTTTAAACCAAAAGCATTAATCACAACAAAGATGATCAGCTTATGGATTTTTATAAATGATATCAAATCTTTAGAATTTATTCAACTGGATAATCCAGATAAATCTACCAGAACCTATAGTATTTTAAATCAATACCTAACTCTTCATACTGGTCTCAGCGGACACTTTTAAGTCCAAAATGCATTGTTTTAATTCTATTTAAAATAAATTCTCCGATCAGGCTAATTATCAGTGATTTGATCAACCCATTTCCGTTTTGTCAAATTCGATTTAATGAAATTTTGAAAAAAAGAAATTTTGTAATTTCTTTAAGATAAGAATACCGTTTCAACCCTGAAGTAAATGAATATAAAAGCTGTTTCTAAAAGCTGGAATACAATTGAAAATCTCTTTTTCATCGGGTTTTTCTTTTCTATAATTTACATTACCATCACGAGCTTTTTGGATGGAACTTTTAAAAGTTTTGTGGGAATGGGATTCCTAAAAGACATAACTGATCCCGTTAACAAAAAAGTTTATTACAAATCTATCCTGGCTATTTTGTCCATTTTAACCACCTTTTTCTTGTTAGTGGAAATGATCCGCTTGTTCTTCAAATTCAATCCGGTTTCTCAAAGAAATTCCCAATTACCAGATAGTTCTGCGAATCTTTCTTTCAGCGAAAAAACCAAACTCCATTTTTCTAAACTATTTAATTCCAGATTCATCACTGAGTTTTTCCGGAGATATAAAACAAATTTTTTGGCCAAAGTTTTTAACGAAAATATTTCCAAACTTTTCATCATTTTTGTGTACATCGAAATGATGCCCTATTTTCACCGATTTGCCTTGTTTTCTGTTCCAAATAATGCACTGGGCTGGCTCTATGCTTATCTTATGTGGGAACTTACCTATTGGATCTGGCATTACCTGGGGCATAGAGTCAGGCTTTTTTGGTGTTTACATTCCCCGCATCATGCCCCCGTTGAGATGAACCTTACGGTGGCTTGGGTTCATTTTTTTGCCGAAGGCTATTATACAGCTGCTGTGCAGGTACCGCTTCTCATGATTTTTGGTGTAAGTCCTGAAATGGTGGCAATTATATTGGTGATAGATGGCACCTGGGGCACTTTTATTCACGCTGGTGAAGATGCTTTCAAAAATGGCCGTCTGGGATTTTTAGAAAAAATATTAATAACCCCCTCGCATCATCGGGTTCATCATGCCAAAAACCCACTTTATATTGATACCAACTTTTGCGTTTTATTACCTTTTTGGGATTGGCTGTTTGGCACCTTGCAAACCGAGAAACAGGAGGTTAAAATCGAATATGGCATAACACGTAAAACAGACGCCACCAGTTTTATCGACATGTACTTTGGCGAATTCATTTGCCTTTTTAAGGATCTAAAAAGCACATCGGGACTTACCAATAAGCTGAAAATGATCTTTATGCCGCCCGGCTGGTACCCCGGAAATACGGATTATCTGGCCAAGGTGGTAAGAGGTGAATTTTTAAAAGAAAACCCTGATTTAGGCAAAACCAGTCGCGATTATCTGTTGGAACAATTAAACGTCATGCGTACTAAAAGGAATACTTCGTATTAACCTTTCAAGATATTTTGTCTAACGACCAACTTCTCAGTTTGTTAGCTTAGAAAATTTTTCTTTGTTATTCCGAAGGTAAATAAAGTAAAAATGCAATTAATGATTTGGTTTAAACTAAATTATCAAACAGAAGTTACTAGTCAAATTAGATTTGGTTTCGGTTTTAAACATTCAATTAACTGCCTTTTCACCCCCACTTTTCAATCAAGCCATCCAACAACCTGTTAGTTACAGGGTTTACGATCATTCTTTTGGGATCGGCTTCAAACCAGGCGATGGTTTCTTTTATACCTTCGGCATAAGGGATAGTCGCTACATAATCAGGTACCAATCTTTTGATTTTGGTATTGTCGAAAATAGCACAATGTGATTTATCGCCCCACAGTCCACCCTCTTCCGATTCAAAACCGTTTTCGCTGGCATATTGTATTATTTTCCTGGATGGAATGTGTACAATGTCAGCCTTTGTACCTGCCGCTTCTGCAAGTTGTTGGTATATCTGATTCCAGGTCAAAACCTCATCCGAAGTTATGTGATAAGCCTCACCAATGGCCGCCGGCCTGCCTATCATCCCCAGAAAAGCTTTTCCAAAGTCGCGGGCATGAGTTACCGTCCATAGTGAAGTTCCATCGCCTTGAACAACTACCGGCTGGCCTTTTCGCATGCGGTCTACTGCATTAAACTCCGTCCAACCGCCCAATGAAAGTGGAAAAACAGAATAATACGTATGCGATGGCCGAATGATAGTCATCGGAAAGTTTTGTTCCCGGAAAGCCTTCACCAGCAAATCTTCACAAGCAATTTTATCTCTGGAATATTGCCAATGCGGATTTTTTAAGGGTGTGGACTCGGTTATGATATAATTAGTGGGCGGTTTTTCGTAACACGAAGCTGAACTTATAAATACATATTGACGGGTCTTGTTTTTGAAAAGATTTATGTCCCGCTGTACCTGTTCAGGTGTGTATGCAATCCAATTTAC
>JAHEBN010000194.1 GCA_024645245.1 Jiulongibacter sp.
TGGTCATGTGGCGGCCGGTAAATTTACTTTCAATGCTTTTTTTGATTTCTTTCTCCACGCAATTCATTTCCATGGGTGGTTGAAATACACCATCCGGCAGTACATCGAGGCCTTCTTTTTGCCCACTGATACCTGCAAATCGCTCCACGTGATCGTACCACCGTGCCAGATCCTCGTATCGGATAGGCCAGTCAACTCCAATACCTTCTTCGAGATTGGCCATAAAATCTTTTTTATTCCATCGATAGCTTTGTTTTCCCCAAGTAAGCGAGCGTCCGCCGGTCTGATAACCTCTTACCCAATCAAATCTTCTTTTTTCGGCAAAAGGGTATTTTACATCGTTTACAAAGTGGGGCAAAATGTCTTCGGCATTGGCAAATCCGGCTCGCACTCCTGAATAATAATCCTCTTTCATTTTTGTACTCAATCGACCACGGTGCTCAAATTGCCAAGGGTCTTTTAAAGCATTTTCATAACCACTCACGTGTTCAATATGACGTCCACGCTCAAGCATCAGTACTTTTAAGCCTTTTTCTGTCAGTTCTTTGGCAGCCCAACCACCTGAAACTCCCGATCCGACCACGATTGCATCAAATGTGTTTTGCTCTTTTGCTTTTCCTTGTAAGTACATTTTATTTAGGGTTGAATTGTTTTATAAAAACCAATAAAAAGAATGTTAATAAGTACATTCCTTGTAAAAAATAAAAACCCGGAACTTTTGGCTCCGGGTCTTTAAGCTTTTTTCAAATATTAAAGATTACCTTTCTTCAATTCATCAACTGCAAATGCAGCTGCTCTGGCAGTAAGTGCCATATAAGTAAGTGAAGGGTTAACGCAAGACGAGGAAACCATTGCGGCACCATCCGTTACAAATACGTTTTCTGCTCCCCATACCTGATTGTACTTATTAAGAACCGAAGTTTTAGGATCATTACCCATGCGGGCTGTTCCCATTTCGTGTATACCAATACCTGGTGCTTTTACTTCATCCTTATAAGTATAGATATTTTTAAAACCTGCAGCTTCCAGCATATTCGCCGCTTCGTCACGCATAGCAATACGCATTTTTTGCTCATTATCTCCCCAGGCTGCGTCAAATTCAATTACAGGTAATCCCCATTTGTCTTTTTCACCAGTAAGGGTCATTCTGTTATTTGGATCTGGTAAAGTTTCACCAAAACCTCCTAAATTCATTGACCATACACCTGGATTAGACATGGCATCCTTAAAATTCGCTCCGAACGACTCTTCCGTAGGTGTTCCTTTAGCACGAGAGGCACCTCCCTGATAACCGAAACCTCTCACGAAATCACGCTTGTCGCTACCCCAGTTCGTAAATCTTGGAATATAGATTCCATTGGCACGGTTTCCAAAATAGTATTTGTCTGTAAATCCGTCTATTGTTCCACCCGCACCGGAAGCAAGGTGGTGATCCATTATATTTCTTCCCAACTGATCCGATTCATTTCCTAATCCATTGGCATGTTTGCCGGATTTGGATTGCATCATGATCCAGGCTGAATTAATGGCCGAAGCATTAAGGAAAATAATTTTTCCGAAATATTCAACTTCTTCTTTGGTATTCTGATCAATGGCTTTCACACCAATTACTTTATCCGTATCTTTTTCAAAAATAGTGGAATAAACTATTTTGTCTGTAATCAAAGTCATATTTCCCGTACGTTCTGCAGCAGGCAATGTAGCCGATTGCGAACTGAAATAGGCACCATAAGGACATCCACGCATACAACGGTTACGGTACATACAAGTACCACGACCGAGTGCTTTTTGCTCTTCGGTAGGTGCAGTAAGATGAGCCGTACGACCAATGGTAACATGACGACCCGGGAATTTTGATTTTACAGAATCCCGAAGATGCTGCTCTACACAGTTCATTTCCATACCTGGCTGGAAATGGCCATCAGGCAAAACATCCAAACCTTCTTTGTAACCACTAACACCGGCAAATTTCTCAGCATATTCGTACCAGGGAGCCAAATCGGCATATCTTATAGGCCAATCAGCACCAAAACCTTCTTCTAAATTTGCTTTAAAATCCTGCTCGTTCCAGCGGTAACTTTGGCGACCCCACATAAGCGAACGTCCACCTGTATGATATCCTCTGATCCAGTCAAAACTTCTTTTTTCTTTGTAAGGGTGCTCGGTATCTTTTACGAAAAAACCACGATTTTCTTCGCTTGCTGCATAACCTGTTCTTTTTACCGCCCAATAGTCTTCCTGAGCTTGATTATCCAAACGGCCGCGATGAGGGTAATCCCACGAATCTTTCATAGCGTCGGGATAGTCTACCAGGTGCTTTACATCATGTCCACGCTCGATAACAGCTACTTTTAATCCTTTTTCTGTTAATTCTTTGGCTGCCCAACCCCCAGAAATACCGGAACCGATTACCAAAGCGTCAAAAGTCATCTGCTCTTTTGCTTTTCCTTGTATATTCATTTTAAATTTCTTCTTTTTATAAAAATAGGTTAATTATTAACTAAGTGCATACGCCTTTTGGCCTTCTTTTAAAGGAATGCAGCCATTATAAGCACCTGGTATTGGCACATAATCCAAAGCTTGAGTAGCACCTGGTTCAGAAGTAAAATATCCGAAAAGAGTTAGCTCTTTCATTAGTTGAAAGAAAGGTGTCAGTTTTTCTGATTTTTTAGCATCTTCTTTTTCCTTTCCCGTTTCTGGATCAATTTGTTTAGCTTTTGCTTCTTCACTTTCTTTTTTAGCATCGGCCTCCATTTCTTTTAGTATTGCTGTTTGCTTTTCGGCAGCCAGACTTACAAAGTTTCCGCCTGCAGCTTTTGCTTTTTCTTCTATAGTATCCAAACCTTTTATAAAGTGCTGACCCTGCTCTGCCGAATAGCAGTCTTTAATCATTAACTCTATAAATGGACCTACTCCGGCTTCTTTGGCACCTGGTGTGTCGGTTTTTGGGATGATAATTTCTGCAATTTCGGCAACCAGATTTTGATAATCAGTGCTTAGGCTAAAAGATGCTGAGCTTCCGCTCTCCGCCGATTTACATCCTTCAAGCATGGCCACCAGACTGGGAGCTGAAATTGCCCCACCCATCATAATAGCTACACGTTGTAATGCGTCTCTTCTGTTCAAGGTTTTAATATATTTAAGAGTTGATAAAACTATTTAAATGAAACTGTGAAATTAGTCTCAAAAGTATATTGTTCCAAAGGAAATGTGCATTTCTCTAATAAAATAATACAAGATGAATTATTCAGGCTTTCCCAATTGTCTTTAATTGATACAATATAATTAAAAACAGGAAGAAATTATCTGGATGACCTTTATACCGGAGTTATTAAGATTGATTCTCTTTAGTACAATTTTGGAAATTGTATATTTCTTAGTGTTCATATTATTTCCGAATTAGATATTCGAGTAATTTTATTTAATTGAAAAGTATACATATTTAGGTATGAGTGATTGACTTATTTGCTATTTATTCTCTATAAGTCTACTTTTTTGTTCGTTATTGTAAAGTTTTTTCTATTTATTTGAATTATAATTGCTTTATGGAATTACATTTGCAGTGTTTTAAAAAATGAACTAAATCAAGAACGATAAAATGAAAGTAGCCGTAGTCGGAACAGGGTATGTTGGTTTGGTAACCGGAACATGTTTTGCAGAAACAGGAAATTATGTAACCTGCGTGGATGTGGATCAGAAGAAAGTAGAAAAACTTTCTAAAGGCAAGATGACGATTTACGAACCTGGTTTGGATGTTTTATTCGACCGCAATACCAAAGAAGGTCGTTTAAAATTCACCACCGATTTGGCTGAAGGGATAAAAGATGCTCAGGTAATATTTCTTGCGTTGCCTACTCCTCCTGGTGAAGACGGCTCGGCAGATCTGAAATATATTTTAGGCGTGGCTGATGATTTAGGAAAAATAATGAAATCCTATGCCGTAATTGTTGATAAAAGTACCGTACCCGTGGGTACTTCCGAAAAAGTAAGGGCAGCAATGGCAAAAAATGCCCAGGTTGAATACGACGTGGTATCAAATCCAGAGTTTCTACGCGAAGGGGTTGCGGTTGATGATTTTATGAAGCCCGATCGTGTGGTAATCGGAACGGAATCTGCCAGAGCAAAAGAAATAATGGAAAAGCTTTACGCCCCTTTGGTTCGTCAGGGAAATCCGGTAATTTTTATGGATGAGCGTTCGGCTGAGATGACTAAATATGCTGCAAATGCTTTTCTTGCAATGAAAATTACATTCATGAATGAGATTGCTAATTTATGCGAAAAAGCAGGTGCCGACGTTGACAATGTGAGAAAAGGTATTGGAACAGATAGCAGGATTGGCAAGCGTTTCCTGTTTGCCGGAATTGGTTACGGTGGTTCTTGTTTTCCAAAAGATGTGCAGGCACTGGGTAAAACAGCCAGTGAGTACGATTACGATTTCAAGATTTTGAAATCGGTAATGAGTGTTAACGAGAAACAAAAAACCAAGTTGTTACCCAATCTTAAATCTTATTTCAAAAATGACCTGAAAGGCAAAACTATTGCTCTTTGGGGATTGGCATTTAAACCGCATACAGATGATATTCGGGAGGCTCCGGCTCTATACAATATTAAATCTTTGCGTAGAGCAGGTGCCAAAGTTGTGGTTTTTGACCCGGAAGCTATGGAAAATGTAAAAGGCGTCATTGGTAGAAAAGTAAAATATGCCAAATCCATGTACGACGCTGTAGAAGGTGCAGACGCCTTGATGATTATGACCGAATGGCCGGAATTCCGTACACCGGATTTTGAACGTTTAGAAAAAGCTTTAAGAAACAAAGTTATCTTTGACGGAAGAAATCTGTATGGCTTAGATGAAATGGAAGAAAAAGGATTTGAATATCATTCAATAGGTAGAAAATCAGTTAAATGAAAAGAATATTAATTACCGGTGGAGCCGGATTTTTAGGCTCGCATTTATGCGATAGGTTTATTAAAGAAGGCTATCATGTAATTGCCATGGACAACCTCATAACGGGCGATTTGCGTAATATTGAGCACTTGTTTAAACTTGAACATTTTGAATTTTATCATCACGATGTAAGTAAATTTATTCATGTGCCAGGTGAATTAGATTATATTCTCCATTTTGCTTCTCCTGCGAGTCCGATTGATTACCTTAAAATACCTATTCAAACCCTGAAAGTGGGCTCATTGGGTATTCACAATTGCCTTGGCCTGGCTCGTGTGAAAGGGGCAAGAGTTTTAATTGCCTCCACATCAGAAGTTTATGGTGATCCGCTTGTGCATCCACAAACCGAAGACTATTGGGGTCATGTAAATCCTGTAGGCCCTCGTGGAGTATATGATGAGGCCAAACGTTTTCAGGAAGCTATGACTATGGCTTATCATACCTATCACGGAGTTGAAACAAGAATAGTGCGAATTTTTAATACTTATGGCCCCAGAATGCGATTGAATGATGGCAGAGTATTACCTGCCTTTATAGGTCAGGCTTTGAGAGGTGAAGATATTACCATTTTTGGTGATGGTAGCCAAACACGTTCTTTCTGTTATGTAGATGATTTGGTCGAGGGTATTTATCGACTTTTATTATCGGATCATGCACAACCGGTTAATATTGGAAATCCTGCAGAAATTACGATTAGTCAATTTGCAGAGGAAATAATAAAGCTTACCGGTACTGATCAAAAGGTTGTATATCTGGATTTACCAAAAGATGATCCTAAACAAAGACAGCCTGATATTACCAAAGCAAAAGCAATTTTAGGTTGGGAACCAAAAATAGATAGGGCTGAAGGACTTCAGAGAACCTATGCTTACTTCAAAGCATTTTCGCGTGAAAGACTCTATGAAGAGGCCATTCACAGGGAATTTTAATTGAGAATAAAAAAAGATTTTTATGAAATCCCGGAGGTGCCAAACTTTCGGGATTTTTTGCTTTATACCCGAAATTTTTTAAAAATAAAATGGCTAAATTAATTTTGAGTTTGATCCAGGAAATTCCCTCCCGAATTGATCAAATCCTAGATTTTATGCTTTAAGTTTTATTTTACGGCTCTATTGCGGGTTTCCCGTTACTTACCCGAAAAATATAGTTAAAAGTTTATTAGTCAAGGATATGTGTATTTTGAAATGTATTTTTTGCATAGCTCACGTTTAATAAAATTTATTGTTGATAATTTAAAACAGGGCTTTATTTGGTAAGTATTTCAACGCGATAGATACTTTGAATGAAATTATTTCTAAATCAATTAACAGTAAATTCCATGAAAAAATTAGGCTTTTTATTCCTTCTGCTATCCTTGGCTTGTAGTAAAGAAAAAGTAGAAAAATCTTTGGGCGATCAGGTTGGAGGTAACTACGATGTACCCAGTATTGAAGTAAACGGTCAATCTGCGGCAGTTCCAATTGTGTCGGGTAGCACAAGTATTGATTTTGAGATGGTTATTTCTAAAGTGTCGGATACTCAGGCGAAATTGTCACTCACTCAAATTACCACCGAAAATGGCACTCCAAAATCATCATCTGCTTCTTCGGACAATATTGATTTGGTAAAAAATGATTCAGGAGAAATTGAATTTCAATTTGGTGGAAACAAAGTTGGCGTTTTTTCATCCAATACATTTAAATATTTCACGCAGTTAAGTGGGAATAATGTAACATTTATTTGTACGAAAAAATAGGTTTTACTTTATAAGATCCGACACAAAAGTTTTCTCGTAAACAGCCAGATTCGCATCACGGACTTTTTCCAATACGGGCCTTATTTTGCACACTTCTTCTTCTTTGCAATCATCGCATTGACCGTAGAAGTTAAGCGAAACGCAAAGTATTGGTGCAATGGGACCATCTATGATACGCAGTATTTTGGCCAAAGAGATTTCAGAAGGAGCCATCCGTAATAAATATCCGCCACCTTTTCCTTTTTGGCTTTGTAATATTCCATTATTTCTAAGTTCCAGAAGTATTGCTTCCAGAAATTTTTTCGGAATCTGTTCGGCTTCGGCTATATCTGATATTAGCCTCGGTTTTTTTTCTTCAAAATTTTCGGCTAAATTCTTCAAAGCCTTTAACGCATATTTGGCTTTCTTTGAAATCATATTTTAAGCTAAGTTGCATTATTACAAAAGTACATTCTTTCAAACAAATATAGTGTTTTTCTTCGAGTCACATTTGTAAGGTTTCTTTTGAAGGAATTAAATGTAAATTTGCAACCAATGGAGAAAACGAAACGCATTTATAA
>JAHEBN010000039.1 GCA_024645245.1 Jiulongibacter sp.
GGAAAAAATGCTCCAAGTAATAAAATTCAAATCGGTCAGATAGGTTGTGGTCGAATAGCCCAAACCCACGATTTGCCGGGTACCTGGCAGCACGATTCGGCACAGATTATGGCTGTGTGTGATCTGGACAGAAACCGCACCGAAGATGGCAAAAGATTGGTGGAAGGTTATTATGCAAAAAAAGGCCAGAAAAACGACGTGAAAATGTACGACGACTACCGTGAAATGCTTTTGAACAAAGACATCGACGCTGTAATAATCAGTACTCCCGATCATTGGCATTCGCAACCCGCTATTGAAGCTGCGTTGGCGAAAAAACACGTTTATTTACAAAAACCCACCTCCCTTACTATTGCCGAAGGACGGATGTTAAGCGATATTGTTCAACGTCAGGGTATTACTTTTCAGGTAGGAACCCAGCAACGATCATCGCCGCAATTCCGAATAGCAGCTGAACTCGTTCGTAACGGAAAAATAGGGAAAATACACACGGTAAAAGTAGGTTTACCCGGTGACCCTGCTGGGCCATTAGCTGTGACACAGCCCGTACCAAAAGGATTCAATTACGACATGTGGCTTGGCTCCACTCCCGAAATGGAATATTCCGAAATGCTGGTAATGCCACAAAAAGGATACGACAGACCCGGCTGGCTAAGAATGGAGCAATTTGGTGCTGGAATGATAACAGGTTGGGGACAACACCATTACGATTCGGCCGCCTGGGGTATGGATACTGAACTCACCGGACCAATTTCTGTAGAAGCTGTAGCCGAATTTCCTAAATACGGAAGTTGGAATGTGCACGGTGACTTTATGATTAAATCAGAATATGCCAATGGCATTACCCAATATACAAGCGGTGGATTCCCGAATGGAATCAAATACGAAGGTACCGACGGATGGATTTTTGTAACTCGCGGTGCATACCGTGCCACGGCATCCGATCCAATTCCCGATGGAGCAACCAAGGCTTTAGAAGCCAGTGATCCTAAAATTCTGGAATCGGATATGTCGGATCATAAGATTAAGCTTTATGTTAGTAATGAGCACCATGGCAATTGGTTGGATTGCATTAAATCGGGTAAACAAACTCTTTCGCCAGTGGAAGTTGGCCATAGAGCATGTTCCGTGTGTTTAGTAGGTCATATTGCCATGAAACTACCGGGTATGCACCAGTGGGATCCTAGTACAGAGCGATTTGTGAACGACGACGCTGCAAATGCCATGCTTAGCAGGCCTCAGCGTAAGCCATATGGTACTACTAATATTAAAATGTAAATTCCAAAAACAGGAAAGGGTCCTTTTAAATAACCCTTTCCTGTTAATCTAAATCAAAAAATGTTCTAATCTTTCTTATCTTTGATTAGAAATTTATAGAAATGATTGACTACAAAAATATTATTACCCTGGAACCAGGAAAACGAGGCGGCAGGCCGTGTATAAGGGGAATGAGGATTTCCGTAAGTGATATTTTATCCTGGTTAGCAGAAGGTATGACCATTTCCGACATTTTAAGCGAATACGACGAGCTTAATGAACAAGACATTTATGCTGCCTTGAGCTATGCGGCCGACAGGGAAAATAAAGTTTACCAGGTTGCTGTATGAAGTTCTTGTTTGACCAGAATATTTCACATCGGATTACGAAACTTCTTCCTCCAAAATATGCAGAATCTACTACCGTTAAAACTGAAAAATTAATAAACACTTCCGACTTTCAGGTTTGGAGTTTTGCAAAAAAAAATAATTTCACCATTGTAACTCAGGATTCTGATTTCAATGATTTTTACATGCTTTATGGTTTCCCTCCTAAAATAATTTGGATTCGTACCGGTAATGTTTCTACTGATGGCATTTTAAATTTGATAAATAATCACGAAATTGAAATACTGGATTTTATGCAGAATAGAATGACCAGCTCGGATGTTTTGAAATACTTAAACAGAAACTCTAATTTGTTATAAACTATTAAAATGAAAAAAATTACTCTTGGAATATCTTTAGTGTTACTAGCCGCCTGTTCTCCCAAAACCACTCAGGAAAATCAGGAATCAATGAATAAAATAAAATTAATCACGCTGGACCCGGGGCATTTTCATGCTGCTTTGGTTCAAAAATCTATGTACGATGACGTAGATTCAACGGTTCATATTTACTCGCCCGGTGGCTCTGATCTGGATTTACATACGACTAAAATTAATGCCTATAATAGTCGTGCAGAAGATCCTACAAATTGGAATACCTTGATTTATAAAGGCGAAGACTTCTTTCAGAAAATGATAGAAGAAAAGGCCGGGAATGTGGTCATGCTGGCCGGTAACAATGCCAAAAAGACCGAATACATTCTGGAATCTATAAAAAATGGTTTTAATGTGTTTGCCGATAAGCCGATGGTAATCAACTCGGCCAATTATCCGGCTCTCGAAGAGGCCTTCAAACTGGCCGATGAGAAAAACCTTTTGCTATACGATATCATGACCGAGCGGTCGGAAATCACCACTGTTTTGCAAAAAGAACTTTCCCGCTTTCCTGCTGTTTTCGGTGAATTGGAAAAAGGAACATTGGAGAATCCCGCTGTTACCAAAGAATCTGTGCACCATTATTTCAAATATGTGTCGGGTTCGCCACTTATTCGTCCGTCCTGGTTTTTTGATACCAAACAGCAGGGAGAAGGTATAGTAGACGTAACCACACACCTGGTTGACCTTACTTTTTGGGAGTGCTTCCCGGAAAAAATAATCAACAAAAGCGATGTGGCTCTGGTATCTGCTAAAAGGTGGCCTACTGTACTTTCACAAGCAGATTTTGAGAAAGTGACCGGCCAAAGTACCTTTCCTGAATTCTTAAGCGAAAACGTAAAAGACAATAAGCTGGATGTTTTTGCCAACGGCGAAATCAATTATACCATCAACGGACACCACGCGAAAGCCTCTGTTATCTGGAACTACCAGGCACCCGAAGGCACCGGTGATACGCATTATTCCATTATGCGGGGTACCAAGGCCAACCTTATAATTAAGCAGGGAAAAGAACAAAATTACAAGCCTACTCTATACATCGAACCTTTGGGAGATGCACATGACGAAGCCATTGAAATTGCCATTGCAGAACTGGAAAAGAAATACCATGGACTTGGCGTTCAAAGAGAGGGTAAAGCTTGGGTGGTGGTAATTCCGGAAGAATTTAATGTCGGTCACGAAGCTCATTTTGCACAGGTGACACGTCGCTATCTTGATTATTTACAAAACGGAAACATACCTGCCTGGGAAGTACCCAATATGCTTACCAAATACTGGCTTACAACGAGTGCCCTGGATTTGGCAAAGAAAAACTAATAACCCAAATTTATTCTAAACAGAGAAAAAATAAGGGCCCCTCTCCCATGGTGAGGGCTTGGGGCCAGTCGCAAAGATTGGGGCTTCCACTTCATAACATAAGCTTAAAAAAATAACAAATGAAAAAGCTTTCTTTCCTCCTACTTTTTCTGGCATTTTCGGGACTAAAGGCCCAGATTGTTTCCGGTATCTATCGCTTTCCTTTTCCGGAAAATAGGGAAAAACAAAAGGCTGCATTTGTGCAGAAAGAGCTGTTCAACAGTCCAACCTTGGATTTTGAAATCATGCAAATGGATGCAGTAATATTGAATAAGAAGAAGCCTTTTAATCACCTGAATCCGAACAAAGAAACATTGATCATTCTGAAAAAGGGCAATTTCACAATCTCTCAAAATAGCGTTTCCCAAGACCTCGGGCCTGGTTCCGTAATTTTGGCTGCTCCCGGCGTAGAAACAAGCTTGAAAAGCACCCCCGGAAGTACCTTTTACCTGATGCAGTATAAAGCTCGCGAGCATACGAACAAAAACAAGCTCTTGAATTCGATGTACGATTGGAATAACCTGGAATTTAAACCTCACGATAAAGGCGGCAGGAGAAATGTGGTAGACAGCCCGACAGCCGAATGCAAACGTCTCGAAATGCACATAACCACACTGAATCAAGACCTGGAAAGTCACCCGCCGCATACCCACCGTGCTGCAGAGATTATATTATTAAAAACTGGAAATGGCGACATGATAGTAGGTTCTAAAAAATTCCCAGGCCTCGAGGGTGACCTGTGGTTTGTGGAGTCCATGGTTTCTCATAATATTACCAATACCGATACCAAACCCATTACGTATTTTGCCTATCAGTTTGAGTGAATAGGTGTTTTGGTCAGACCACAGGTCGGACTTGGCTGCTAAAAAATAAATCTTTATTCCAAATTTAAATATCCACTTGAAATCCGAAGAAAATAAAGCATCATAGCCCCAAAACCTCCACCCCTTGTTTAAATACAATATCCTTGGGGATTCCAGCCTCCGCTACTTTATCTAGATTTTTCTGAAGCTCCACTCCCACTACTCCTTTTTCATCAAATAGTTGAGTAACTCCAGCATAATCGCCATCGCCCTGTAGGGTCAGTATTTTTTCCGAAAGGCCATTCATCGCTTTTTGAAACTCATCAAAATTTACTTTAAAGGTTCCTTTTTCGGCATCAAACGAAAATGCATTTTGCTCTTTGAAATAATTAAATCGTACCATATTGGCCTTACCGTGTGCACTCGAAGCTCCAAAACGCACCGACCGGAAAATACCCGCTAAAAAGGTGGTGTAATAATCCAGCAAATCACCTTTTATTTCTCCTTTGTTGTGCAACTGGGTTACCATGTACAATCCCAGAATATCCGCTTTTCCTTCCTCCAAAGCCGAGCCGTGTTCTTTCAGGGCATCTCTTACTGTTCCTTTTCCATTGATGGTATTTTTAATACCAAGTCCGTGGGCTACTTCGTGAAACATCGTATTCGCAAAAAAAGCATCAAACGTAACATGCTGCCGCTGCGACTCATCAATCAACAAATTACTTATGGGTATCATGATTTTGTCAAATTTTGCCTGCATGGCATTTTTTAGTTGTAACCTGCGGGTTCCTTTTTCCAGCTGAACCCGCTCGTCATTGGGTAAATTGATGGCAATGGTCTTGCTGCCCGCATTACAATCGCCTGCGTAATAAACCACATCGTAGGCATTCAGGTCGGAATCTGTACCCGGCTTTTCCGTTTTATATGCTGCCTTTACCGGAATGTTGGCCTGTAATTCAGGAAGAAAACTCAGGTATTTAGCCAGGCGGACACTCCAATTCATGTCTTTTACCAATACATAGGCTTCGTGCGAAGATTTATAATTGAACAATTGGTCTTCGTAGTTTTCTATCGGACCCACCACAAAATCAATCCGGTTATCTTTCATGTCCATCCAGGCCAGATCGCTCTCCAGGTAATCGTCTGAAAGTAAAGCGGCGGCACGAAGGTTCAGGTATTTCTTTAATCCCGCATCTTCCGCTAGTTCGGCGGCTTGTTTTATCAGCGATGCTGCTTTTTCCACTTTTTCCTGAAATACCACATGATAAGGTACTGTGAATAGTGCTCCTGCCCCATTTCGCCCAATAAATGTGTATTGACTGGTTTTGCTGGCGTCTTTAAAAGCTTCGAATTCTTCTTTAGTCATATCGGCAGGGTAATACTGAGCCCCTGCTGGTTTTTCGCCAAAACCCGCCACAAAAGGTTTGTTGTTATCGAGCCTGTCCCAGGGGCCATAATTGTATTTTACATAGGTTTTGGTAGCCTCGTCTGTTATCGTGTCGAGCAAGGCTGCCTTGTCGCCAAAAGCCTCTTTCCAGAATATCTCATCCATGATTTGTGCAGCCTCTATTAACAAGGGCAACATTTTTTGTTCATTTTCGCTAAGCTTGGAAAGATCGGTAGTCAGGCTAAACTCCGCATATTCATTTACTTTTTTTTGAATTTCGGAGATTTCGGTTTCCTGTTTGGGCTGGCAGGCTAAGAATAGGATACCCAATGTCGCCATAGTCATCAATTTTTTCATAAATCCTCGTTTATTTGAAAATAGTCTAATCCATTTCACTGATTAATTTCCAATTTCGGAAGAAATTCATGACTTGCAAAAGTTTAGGGATTAAGAAGCGTGAAGTAGTAATAGGACTAAATAGATTTTTTACCTTCCAGCAATGCCACTTGCTTTTCCATTAGTTTATTAATATTCGATAGCAATTCGATGTCTTTGGGTGTTGCCACAGTTGTGTCTTTGGGATCATGAGCTTTTTTGAGAATCGAATTCATCAGTTTTACCATAACAAAAACGGTAAACCCAATTATCAAAAAATCTATGGAAGCCTCTACTAATTTTCCGTAACCGATAGCCACTTCTTCATGAATCATTTTGTCATCAACAAGCAGGGCTTTTCGGAGTACAAATTTTTTGTTTTCCATCTTAAATCCATCGGTCATAAGGCTAAGGGGTGGCATCAGGATTTGCTTTACCAAAGCATCCACCACCTTATTAAATGCTGCCCCGATAATTACACCGATGGCGATATCAATCATATTTCCCTTAACTGCAAAATCCCGGAATTCTTTTAAAAGCGTAAATTTCATATTAATTCTTTAGTATAATATTCGAAAAACCGCCTTTTGGGGTTTAATATGGAAGCTTTTAAACGAATAATTTTTTAATATCCATGAGCCTTTTATGAATTATTAATGTACTACCCCTTCGTTACAATTCGATAAATAGATAAAGTTGAGAACTATCTATAAGTAATTTATTATCTTAAGATAAGGTAAACAAAAAAGGCCGGCTCTCTCGAGTCGACCTTTTCGTGGTGATGGACGGAATCGAACCGCCGACACAAGGATTTTCAGTCCTTTGCTCTACCAACTGAGCTACATCACCCAGTACCCTCTGTCCTTAAGGGAGTGCAAAATTAGACAAAAACATTTTCCCACCAAAAATCTTGGCACTTTCTATCAAAAATTTTCCGTTTTTTTATTTCAATCATTTTTCAGACATTTGTATAGTATGCGTGCATACCAATTTTAAGCAACCAGCATCATGGCCTATTTACAACAAATTCTATTCTTAATTGCCTTATCTACAGCGGGATACTTAATTTATCGTCGCATTACACTTATCAAAAAAACCATTCAACTCGGCAGAAGTGAAAATCGCACCGATAACCCTTCGCTCCGGTTGAAAACCATGATATTGATTGCCTTTGGCCAGAAAAAAATGTTTGATAAGCCCATTGTGGGTCTTTTGCACTTCCTGGTATACGCCGGTTTTATCTTAATCAACATCGAAGTTCTTGAAATTCTTATCGATGGCCTCTTCGGTACTCACCGCGTTTTCGCACCTATTATGGGTGGATTTTATGGTGTGGTTATTAATTTCTTTGAACTTCTGGCCCTTGGAGTAATTGTTGCCTGCCTTGTTTTTCTGGTACGCCGCAATATCCTGAAAATTAAACGCCTTTCGCCCGCTGCTCATGCCGAAATGAAAGGTTGGCCGGCAATTGATGCCAATTCCATTCTTGTTATAGAAATTGCCCTTATGATGGCTTTCCTGAAAATGAACGCCGCCGATTATGTTTTACAAACCCGTGGCGTGGGTCATTTTGCCGAAGTACAAACAGGCAGCTTTCTGATCAGCAGTTGGTTGGTTCCGCTTATGAATAGTTACTCCGATACTGTTCTGCTATTTACCGAACGACTCTCCTGGTGGTTTCATATCCTTGGAATTATGGCTTTTGCACTTTATGTAACTTATTCCAAGCATTTACACATTGCTCTGGCATTTCCCAATACCTATTTCGCCGATTTGAAACCCCGCGGAGAAATGACTAACATGCCTGCCGTTACCAAAGAAGTAAAAATAATGCTGGGTATGGAGCAGCCCGATGCCACACCTGCCGAGGTAGGAAGGTTTGGTGCCAAAGATGTAAAAGACCTGAGCTGGAAAAACCTCATGGATGCTTACAGTTGCACCGAATGTGGCCGATGTACCTCGCAATGTCCGGCAAATCAAACAGGTAAACTGCTCTCTCCACGTAAAATAATGATGAGCACTCGCGACAGGCTTGAAGATATTCAGAAAGGGTGGCTTACCAATGGAAATGACTTTACCGACGATAAAAACCTGAATGGTGATTACATCACCGAAGAAGAATTACTGGCCTGCACTACCTGTAATGCCTGTGTGGAAGCATGCCCGATTCTCATAAACCCATTGGATATTATACTGCAACTACGCCGCTATAATGTAATGGAAGAGTCAAAAGCTCCACAATCCTGGAATATGATGTTTCAGAATCTCGAAACCAATATGGCTCCCTGGAAATTCTCGCCGGATGATCGATTTAACTGGTCGAAAGATATTAATTCTTAAGTTTTAAGGATTCATTACGCTTTTCAAAGCTATTTTTGAAACATGAATCCTCAGATTGAAAAACTACATACTATCGCAGGAAAAGATTCCCGAATGATTATAGGGCTAATGTCGGGCACCTCGCTCGATGGCCTGGATGTGGCATTATGTCGTTTTGTGGGAAATGGCCTTGCCACAAAAGTGGATGTGATACAGTTTGCAACAGTTCCATTTGAGGATGAAATTAAAGTAGAAATCAGAAAGGTTTTTGCACAAAAAAACATTGATTTCCCTTTGCTATGTCAGCTGAATCCCTGGATTGCAAATCTGCATGCCGGCATCATAAATTCGTGCCTGGCCAAATGGAATATTTCTTCCGAAAAAGTGGATATTATTGCCAGTCACGGTCAGACGGTGATGCATACACCCAAAAGATTACATAGAAATGATAAATTTCCAAATGGCACACTTCAGATAGGCGATGGAGATCATATTGCAGTAAAAACAGGAATTATTACAGTTTCTGATTTTCGGCAAAAACACTGTGCACTCGGCGGTGAAGGGGCTCCAATGGCTTTATATGGTGATTTTTTGCTTTTTTCTGATTTGCAGGAAAACCGAATTTTGATAAACATAGGAGGCATTGCTAACTTTACCTGGCTTCCGGCAAATAAAGATATCAGTTATGCTTTCGCTACAGATACCGGGCCTGGAAATACGCTGATAGACGCTTTTTGCAAAAAATATTTCAATCTGGATTACGACAAAGGTGCCGAAATTGCCCTCACCGGAAAATGTAACCATGACCTGTTAGATGCCTTATTGCAGAATGAGTATTTTGCCCAAACACACCCTAAAACTACAGGACCCGAACTCCTGAATCTGGAATACCTGGAAAAAGCTCAGCTTAAATCAGATTCTATGTCCGAAACTCCGGAAAATGTTTTAAACACGCTGACTCATTTCACAGCCCGCACTTTAAGCGATTACATTAAAAAAAGCATAGAAACTCAAGAACTTGGCAAGTCGGTCGTTTACCTGAGTGGGGGAGGCATGCACAATCCCTTGATTTCTGATTTACTTAAGCAGTTTTTGCCTGTACAAAAAATGGAGAACATGGGCGTTCTGGGTGTTTCAGGCGATGCCAAAGAGGCGGTACTTTTTGCTGCTTTGGCCAATGAATCGCTGGCAGGAGAAATGTTTTCTTACGGTAAGATAAGTTTTCCGGCCTAATAGGTCACTACTTTTTTCTTTCCAGAGCCTAATTGCTTATTTTTAGAAAATAATTTTGGATTCATGGGAGTCCACTTCAACTAAATTGATGGAAAGGAGAGATTTTTTTACGTCCATATTTAAACAAACCAAACGGGAAATTACCTCCGGTCTGGCTCCCTATTCCAAGCCCCTAAACAAGCAAGATGTTTATCATATGCTGCGTCGTACCACTTTTCAGGTTGATGTTGCATTTGCCCAAAGCCTTATTGGAAAAACGGCCTCAGAGGCTGTTGATCTATTGATTTCCAATCGCCAGAATTCCATGACTACTCCCTCTTGGCTAAAAATGGATTATGGTTTTGTTGATCCTTCAGGCTTTGGCGGTGCAGAGTATGCCAACCAACGATATAACAACCAACAAATTATAATTAACGATAATGAAAAGTTGATCGATTGGTGGATTTCGCGTATAAAAAGTGATTCTAAAAGCATATTTGAGCGATTAACTTTTTTCTGGCATGGGCATTTTACATCTCAATACCTGGCCGGAGACTTTATTCCGGCTCAAATGATGTATAAGCAAAACCTGCTTTTCCGTGAAATGCAGTTAGGTAATTTTAAGGATTTTTTAGAAAAAATCACGTTGGACGGTGCCATGCTTTTTTACTTAAATGGCAATAGCAATAAGAAGGAGTCACCAAATGAAAACTACGCACGGGAATTGTTGGAATTATTTTCCTTAGGTATTGGCGAAGGTCATTATACCGAAGATGACATTCGGCAGATTGCCAAAATGCTTACCGGATGGAACGCCAATATTTTCCGGGGTGGAGACCTTTTGTACATTGCAACCATAAACGCTACACTATTTGACACTTCCGACAAAAATGTATTTGGCGAAAAAGTAATCGTAAATTTTGACCTTAGCCAGGAAAATATTCGTCAGAATTCTATCAGGAAACTCGTAGATTTGATAATAGCCAAGAGAGGAGAAATACTTTCCCGATTTATTGCTACCAAAGTTTATCAATCATTTGTTTACAGCGACCCGGAATACGACAATTCCTCAATTATTGAGCCTTTGGCAAAAGCTTTCGTTGCGGCAAATTATGATTTGAGTACCCTGTTTAAAACACTTCTTAAAAGTGAACATTTCTTTGACCCACAAAATCGGGGTGTTCAAATAAAATCTCCTCTTGATTTATTTGTCGGTTTTTCAGCTTATTTTCCTATCAGTGAAACAATTCTTAAAAAAGAGCTTAAAGCTTTAAATCTGGAATTATTAAATCCGCCAAACGTAGCGGGGTGGAAGGGCTACCGAAACTGGATTAATACCAAAACATTGCCGTATTATATTGGTTTTCTTAACAATACCATTCAAAACTTCAGCGATGAATTTGTTGCCAATTGGGCACAGACTTTAGGCGATTTTGATAATTCTGAATTACTTACAAAAAATATTGTTGATTTAATGGCTGCCCGTGAGTTATCAAAAAGCCGGCTTGAAAGGCTTCATCAGGTGCTTTTGGGTGGTGCTCCTTATTACGAGTGGCCTCAACTTACTCAGAATAAGGCTAATGCGGGTATTCGCATAAAAATACTTTTGAAGGCTATTTTTAAACTACCCGATTACTATTTGTCATGAAAAGAAGATCATTCATAAAAAATACTTCTCTTGGGCTTGGTGCCGTTGGCCAAATGAAAGTGGGTCCTATGGATCTCACTGCCTTCGACTCGTTGTATAAAGTGGATGCCGATAATGATAATATACTGGTAATTATTCAAATGTTTGGTGGCAATGATGGCATAAACACTATAATACCACGGGCTTGGGATGATTATTACGTACGTTTCAGATACCGTCTTCATGTGCCAGAAAACCTTTCGGTTCCTTATGGAAAACCCGAAAGGGGTGATGCCATGAATCCCATGCTTACCCGTGGAATAAACGAAGGCATTTATGGACTGTGGAAAGCGGGCAAACTAGCCGTAATTAATGGGGTGGGTTATCCAAATCCAAATCTCTCTCATTTTCGCTCGACAGATATTTGGTTTTCCGGTATTGTGCCGTCCAACGATGGCCAATCCCTGGGCTCTGGTTGGCTTGGCCGTTATTTCGATCAGTATGGAGAGGCTTCGCTGCCGGAGAGCCCGTATTGTATCCATGTCGGCGAGAGCCCTCTGCTTCTATTTCAAGGTGATCAAACCGAAAAAGCCATTATTGTAGAAGACCCCAATGAGCTTTTTGAACAAGGAAAATCGGTAGAAAGCGAGAAAATTATTTTGGGAGAAGACACCCTTTTTTCTAAAGAGTTTGATTATGTAAACGATATAGGCGTACGTATCAATCATTTTTCTCAAGTTGTCAAAGACTCTTTCGATAAGGGTAAGAATATTTCTGATTACGAGGATAATGACCTTTCCCGACAGTTAAAACTTGTTGCCAGACTAATTGATGGGGGATTAAAAACAAAGGTTTATTCGGTGAGTTTGGGAGGATTCGACACACATGCTTCTCAGGGCATTCTGGAAGGAGATCATGCAAACTTATTAAGGCAATTAAGTACCGCAGTCGCCTCTTTTCAGAATGACATAGAAAAGTTAGGCTTTTCTAAAAAAGTGGTTGGCATTACGGTTTCTGAATTTGGTCGCCGACCTTACGAAAATGCTAGTTTAGGTACCGACCACGGCACAGCCAATGTGATGTTTGCATTCGGCGATGAGGTTCGTAACGAAGTTTTTGGGGACAACATTGCTTACCTGCCCTTTTTTGATAACGAAAACCTAACTTATCGATACGATTTCAGAAGTATATATCAGGAAATAATGCGTACCTGGTTTGGTGCTAGTAAAGCATTTATTTCAGAGGTTTTGGGTGGTAAATTCGCCCTTATCGAGCAAAAAGGCTTTTTAAAGTCTACTGAAGTTGACAATTCATTACCTCCACCACCTGCTATTCCTGTTATTAATAATGACCCAAAATCTCCCAATAATCCAAATAATCCCTGGTTGGTAACTGAGCAAGATCAATTCTCTGTTTTCCCTAACCCCGCTCCGGATAATAATGTGGTTTTTGGCATGACCTTATACATAGATTCATCTGTTAAAATATACCAATTCGACATTCAGGGAAGGCCATATGGGGAAATTTTTAACAATAGTTACCGCAAAGGTGCCTATGTGGTTCCACTGGAGTTGAAAGGGGGTAGCGGTTTATTCCTTTTACACATTAAAGTGGGTAACCGAAACCATTATTTGAAAATAATTAAGCTTTAAGCTTATCCTTAAATACTTTCCTGAATTTCTCCACTTTTGGGCGAACTACAAACGTACAATACGGGTTTTTATCTCCGTTTTCGTTGAAGTAGTTTTGGTGGTAATCTTCCGCCACATAGAATTCCTGAGCTGGCTCCAGAGTAGTTACAATAGGTGAATCATATGCTCCGGATTCATCCAACTCCTTAATTATTTTTTCAGCTATTAGCTTTTCTTCCAAAGTATGATAAAAAATGGCCGAGCGGTATTGCGTTCCCACATCATTGCCCTGGCGGTTAAGCTGTGTTGGGTCATGAGTTTTAAAAAATACCTCCAGCAAGTTTTCAAAACTCAGCAAATCCGGATCATACTTTATTTGTAAAACCTCCGCATGGCCTGTGTTTCCAGAGCATACGGCTTTATAATCCGGGTTTTTCATATGCCCGCCCATATAACCCGAAACTGCCGATTCCACTCCCTTAAGTTGTTGAAATACAGCTTCCACACACCAAAAACACCCTGCCGCTAACGTTGCTGTTACTAGCTCTTTTCCCATAATTTTAATTTTATTTGCAGATGTTTTGTTAGATTGTAATCCTGATAGATAAAGAAACAAAAGCTCAAATGAAAAAATTCGATATTGCCGACATTCAATTCAATGGAAAGGGGAAGTTTAACCACGAAAAAAGTGAAACCAAAATTCCGGATTTATACGATACCGAAAACGAATACGAGCAAATGTTGACTGAGCTGCATTTGGAAATGGACACCTTACAAAATGTTATGTATGCTCATAATAAATACGGCATGCTGGTGATATTTCAGGCCATGGATGCCGCAGGAAAAGACGGCACCATGAAAGCTGTTTTTAAAAATGTTCATCCACTTGGCATTAGTTTTTATTCTTTCAAAAGGCCAAGCGAAAATGAATTGGTACACGACTACATGTGGCGTTGTAATAAAGAATTACCGGAACGCGGAATGATTAAAATCTTTAACAGATCCTATTATGAAGAAGTGTTGGTTGTAAAAGTGCATCCAGAAATTCTAACGAATTACCAGAACCTTCCTCCTGAAATAACTTCACAAAGCAAAGAAGTATGGGAAAACCGGTATAAAGATATAAGTCAGTTTGAAGATTATTTGACCAATAACGGCCTGGTTGTAGTCAAATTTTTTCTGAATGTTTCGAAAAAAGAACAAGGTCAAAGATTAATCGAGAGAATTGAGGATATAAATAAAAACTGGAAGTTTCAGGAAGGGGATATTAAGGAGCGGGCATTATGGGATAAATATATGGAGGCCTATGAAGAGATGATCAATAAAACCGCCACAAAAGATAATCCCTGGTATATAGTTCCTGCAGACGATAAGAAAAACATGCGATTAATCGTGGCTCAAGTAATCGTGGAACAAATGAAAAAATTGAACATGGAGTATCCAAAAGGTGACCAGGCCAGACAAGATGAATTGAAGAAATTTATTGATGTAATTAATCAACAAAACCAGGAATAAATAAGTATATGTGAATATTTGGAGGTAATTAGTTAATAACCTGCTAATTTTGCAACCAATTACGTGGCCTTTCCGGCTGCTGGTTCATTAAAATATTTTTTGTGACGGCATCTGATTTCCTGAAACTGTATCAAAACGATAGTTTTGTACAAAACCTGTTGATAAAACTTGACGAGCATCCGCTTTGCCAGGTTGAGGGTCTGCACGGAAGTCTGGACTCTGTATTGGCTGCTTCTTTTTTTACCAAACAAAACAATCCGGCTCTTTATATTCTTCCTGAAAAAGAAGACGCTGCTTATTTTTTTAATGACCTCAAACAATTACTTGGCGAAGACCAGGTAGCCTATTTTCCCGCATCGTATAAAAACCTATTCGAATATACAGAAATCGAAAACGCCAATGTTTTGATGCGTTCCGAGCTGATTAACCGACTTAATCAGGGTGCAGAAAATCTTCAGATTGTAACTTATTCTGAGGCAATTGCCGAAAAAGTAATCAATAAACAGAGTCTGGTGGCCAACACCCTGGTTCTTAGAACAGGTGATAAACTGGACCTTAATTTTGTTTTGGAGTTACTCGTATCATACGATTTCGAAAAAACAGATTTTGTATACGAACCCGGTCAATTCTCTATCAGGGGTGGAATTGTTGATATTTTCAGCTATGCATCTGATTTCCCGGTTCGTATCGAGCTATTTGGCGATGAAATTGATATGATACGGGTTTTCGATCCGGAAACCCAACTTTCGGTGAAAACTACCGAGCATTTTACTATCATTCCGGATGTTGAACACAAGCTAAAAACCGAAAAACGGGTACCTTTCTTTGAATTTTTGCAGGATAATACCACCGTTTGGATAAAAGAGCTCAATTTTTCTCTTGAGCGTGTGGCAGATAATTTTGACAAAGTATCTCAAAATGTAAAAAAAGCAGTTGCTGGCGATATTCAAATAATACTTAATGCCGAAGAATCTTTTCTGGATCAAAAATCATTAAAAAAATACATTGAAGGCAGTGCTAAACTAATTGAATTTGGTCGTCAGTTCTTTTTCAACAAGGGAACCCGAGTTCAGTTTCCTTCTAAATCCCAACCCTCATTTAATAAGGATTTTGAACTTTTGAATACGGATTTTAATCAAAGAAAATCGCAGGGCTACAGCCTTTTCATTTGCTCCGACCAGAAAAAACAATTGACACGTCTTCAGCGGATTTTCGAAGAGATTAACCCGGAAATGAATTTTATTCCCGGCGAATTTTCTTTACGTGAAGGTTTCATCGATCAATTAACTAAGGTGGTTTGTTATACCGACCATCAGATTTTTGAACGTTTTCACCGGTACCATGTCAAAGAAAAATTTTCAAAATCGAAAGCTCTTACGCTTAAGGAGTTAAAGTCTTTACAACCCGGCGATTATGTGACCCATATCGACTACGGTATTGGCCGGTTCGCTGGTATGGAAACCATAGATATAAGTGGTAACAAGCAAGAGGCCATACGCTTAATTTACCGCGATAATGACCTGCTTTATATCAATGTGCACAGTTTGCACAAAATTGCCAAATATTCAGGCAAAGAGGGTATTCCACCCACTATGTCTAAACTGGGATCAGGCGATTGGGATAACAAGAAAAAGAAAGTCAAAAAGCAGGTCAAAGACATCGCTAAAGAGCTTATTGGCCTGTATGCCAAAAGACGCGAATCGATGGGAACGGCTTTCAATCCCGATACTTATATGCAAATAGAGCTGGAGTCATCCTTCATTTATGACGATACTCCCGATCAGGCAAGTGCCACTTCAGATGTAAAAGCCGACATGGAAAAACCTTATCCAATGGATCGTTTGGTTTGTGGTGACGTAGGTTTCGGAAAAACAGAAATTGCCATTCGGGCAGCATTTAAAGCCGCCACCGACGGCAAACAAGTGGCCATTTTGGTACCTACCACAATTTTGGCTATGCAGCATCACAAAACTTTTAGTGAGCGACTATCAAAAATGCCTGTTCGGGTGGATTATATAAATAGGTTTAAGTCTGCCACTGCCAGTACCCAGACATTAAAAGATTTGAAAGAAGGAAAAATTGATATCATAATTGGTACACATCGCCTATTAAATAAAAATATTCAATTTAAAGATCTTGGACTTTTGGTAATAGATGAAGAACAAAAATTCGGCGTAAAATCTAAAGATCGAATAAAAGAATTAAAGCACAACGTCGACGTGCTTACTCTTACAGCCACCCCGATTCCCCGTACTTTACACTTTTCCTTGATGGGTGCCCGCGACTTATCGGTAATAGCAACCCCACCACCAAACAGACAACCAGTTACTACAGAGGTTAAAGCATTTCAGGAAGAAATCATACGCGATGCCATTTCTTATGAATTACGCAGGGGCGGACAAGTGTTTTTTGTTCATAATCGCGTGGGGGATATTGACTCTGTTGCCAATATTATTCTTAAACTCGTGCCTGATGCTAAAATAGGTGTTGCACATGGCCAAATGGAAGGTGATAAGCTGGAAGCTGTAATGGTAAAATTTATTGAGGGTGAAATTGATGTACTTATTTCCACAAATATCATCGAGTCCGGCTTGGATATACCCAATGCAAACACCATAATTATCAACCAGGCTCACATGTTTGGCATGTCTGATCTTCACCAAATGCGGGGTAGGGTAGGGCGTTCCAACAAAAAAGCTTTTTGTTATTTATTAACTCCGCCACCCACAGTGCTTACTCATGAAGCAAGAAAAAGACTTCAAACTTTAGAAGAATTTTCGGATCTGGGAGACGGTTTTAAGGTCGCAATGCGTGACCTGGATATTAGAGGTGCTGGTAATTTGCTAGGTGCTGAGCAAAGTGGTTTTATCAATGATCTGGGATACGAGCTCTATCATAAAATTTTGGATGATGCCGTTAAAGAATTAAAAGAAAATGAATTCAAGGCCTTATTTGAAAAAGAATTGAAAGCCGAAGAGTTCAGTATTGATGACTGCCAGGTTGAAACTGACCTTCAGATTTTAATACCAGAAACTTATATAATCAATATTTCGGAGCGATTATCGGTCTATAATTCGGTAGATGCTTTAAAAACCACGGAAGAATTAGAAACATTTAAGACTTCTTTGGTGGATCGGTTTGGAAAATTACCTACAGAAGTAAAAGATTTATTTGAAATCGTAAATTTGCGTTGGAAAGCCCAAAAGCTTGGTTTTGAAAAAATAAGCTTGAAAAGTAATATACTAAAAGCCCATTTCGTTTCATCAAAGCATGTCCAATATTATCAAGCGGATAAGTTTGGCAAAATTCTTGATTATATAAAACTAAACCCTCGGGTTTGTTCGTTGAAGCAAATCAAAGAAAAACTTATCCTGATTGTTGATCATTGTGAATCAGTAGAAAAGGCTGAGAAAATTTTTGATTCGATTTTAGTACATATTGGAGAAAATCCGGCAAGTAACTCTGCCAAATAATAAAGTAAAACAAAGACGGTTCAAGTCCGTCAATTTAAAATAGAAACAATTATCATGAAGAAACTTATTTTAGGAGCTTCTATTCTGAGCATGTCTCTTTTAGTTTTTACAGGTTGTAAAGATGGAAAGAGGTCTAGTCTGAAACCCGGTAAAAGCAGTAATGCTACCGGTTTGGATTATGCCAAAAAAGATGGTGAAGGATACAAAGTATCTGATTTTTCTGGACAACCGCAGGGTCCGAACTTAGTTTTTATTGAAGGCGGCCGTTTCACAATGGGTACTGTTGAGGAAGATGTCACTTACACTCACGATAACTTGGAGCGTACGGTTACTGTTGCTTCTTTTTACATGGATGAAACCGAAATTTCGAATATCAACTGGTTAGAATATTTGTACGATATTCAGGAAGATTCCACCCGTGAGTTTTTTGAATCGGCCTTGCCTGATACTACCGTCTGGGCAAACCCAATGTCATTTAATGATCAATATGTCGATCAATATCTGAGATATCCCGGTTTCAGAATGTATCCTGTGGTAGGTGTGTCATGGCTTCAAGCCTCTGACTACTGTAAATGGCGTACCCGCGTTGTTAACAATGCTTTGTTCGAAGAGCATTCTGGTGGAAGCTCGAAAGGATTAAAATTATCTTTAGGTAAAAAGAAAAAAGGTGCTGAAGGTGCCGAAACAGCTCCTGCTTCTGCTGGTCGTTTGCAAATTGAAACAGGTTATGTATTACCGGATTATCGCCTTCCAACAGAAGCTGAGTGGGAATACGCTGCCAAAGCCATGATTGGAACCCAATATGTAGATGAAAATCAATCAAATCAAAGAATCTATCCATGGGATGGCTCTTCTTTAAGAAAACCCCGTGGTAAAGATAAGGGTATGATGTTAGCGAACTTTAAGCGTGGTCGTGGTGATTATGCCGGTATTGCCGGTCGTCAGAATGATAAAAATATCATAACGGCCGAAGTTTATTCATTCCCACCTAATGATTTTGGTCTTTATAATATGGCCGGTAACGTGAACGAATGGGTATATGACCTTTATCGTCCTAATTCTTATCAGGATTTTAATGACCTGAATCCGATTCGTAGAAACGACTACCAGGATGAGGCTAGCCTATATGATACTAAAAACTTTAACTCTCTGGTTGATAATCAATTACGAGTTTATAAAGGCGGTTCATGGAACGATATCGCTTATTGGTTATCTCCAGGCACTCGTCGTTACATAGATCAGGATTCGTCTACAGCTACTATTGGTTTTAGGTGTGCAATGATATCAGTAGGCAGTAAAGGAAGTAAATAATATTAGTTATAGTTTTTGAGTGAAATAGCCTTGGTTTTAATAAGCCAGGGCTATTGTTATTATGGTCAATTCGGAACAGCCGGCTTGTAAAATTAAATCCCCGGCAGCCTCCAGGGTTGACCCCGTAGTTAGCACATCGTCCACCAATGCCACCCTTTTTCCTTTGACTTTTATTAAATCTGTTATTTCAAAAACCCCTTCCGTATTTTTAAATCTGCCAAATCTGCTTTTTTTCGTTTGCGTTTCAGTAAATACATTTCTCTTTATTAAATCACTATCATATTCTATGCCCATCGATTCCGACAACCCTTTTCCAAATTCATCTGCCTGATTGTATCCCCTCATTTTTAATTTATCCCGATGCAAAGGCACACCAGTTAATAAATCAAGATTCTCTGAAATTCCCACTTCTTTTAGGCCTGCTCCATACCAATTTCCTAAGTATTTAGCCAAATCGGGCCTATTTTTATACTTTAATTTATGAAGAATATTCTGAACCTCGGAGTTCTTGCTGTATTTCAGAAAGGAATAAGTATTTTTGACATTGATTTTACCCCAAAATTTCTTTGCACCATCGGGAATCTCATTCAGGTGTGAGTTTGTTTTGGGTAAACGTAACATACAGGACACACAAATATGCTCTTCATGCTCTGTGAGCGTAGTTTCACAAGCTGCACATTGCCTGGGAAAAATTACTTCCAATATGTTATGCAGTATTTTCACAAAAGAAATTTATGAATCAAATCTCTGATAATAAAATAATTGATGAAAATTGGAAAACAGTCCTCTCGTTTTTCAAGCAAACTATTGGAAAAAAACCTTCTGATCTAAAGGGTGTTTTATTCTTAATAGGTGTTCAAGAATTGGGGCAAGGAAATGCTTTTTTCTCAAAAGAACAAAAACAAGACCTAATTCATATTGCAACTTGTAAAGTATTGAGCGGGGGCGGGTATTATAAACTAATCGGGCAAGATACGGAAGGTTGGCCGCATTGGGAACTGGTTAAAAAATTACCTGCCCTTGATTTATTTACGCAAGAATATATTTTAAAACATTATATTATTGAATATTTCAAAAACGAAATTGGCCTTCATATTTAGAATTCGAGAATTATGAAACTTTATTCTTTTAATGTAAATGGCATAAGATCAGCCATTAATAAAGGTTTATTAAAATGGGTTAAAGAAACCAATCCGGATATTTTATGTCTTCAAGAGATCAAACTTACTGAAACAGAACTGGTAGAACCCTTTTTTATCGAACTCGGATATTACTGCCATTGGTATCCGGCACAAAAGAAAGGTTATAGTGGTGTAGCCATTATTAGTCGCCAAAAACCACGGGATGTTCGCTTTGGAATGAATATTGAACTATTTGATAATGAGGGTCGTGTAATTTTATCAGATTTCGAATCGTTTACTTTAATATGTGCTTATTTCCCATCGGGTACAACCGGAGATATTCGACAGGAAATAAAAATGCAATTTTTGGATGCCTTTTATGATTTTGCCAATGAATTGAAACTAACATATCCAAATTTATTGATCTGTGGAGATGTAAATATCTGTCACAAAGAAATTGATATTCACAACCCCAAAGGAAATGCAAAATCTTCCGGTTTTTTACCAGAGGAGCGGGAATGGGTAAGTAAGTTTTTGGATTCCGGGTTTACGGATGTATTCCGGGAATATAATAACGACCCCCATAATTATTCCTGGTGGTCGTATAGAGCAGGATCCAGAGCGAAGAATTTAGGCTGGCGTATTGATTATTTTTTTGCAACAAATGAATTTAAGGATCGACTGATAGGAGCGGGGGTTCACCCGGATGTGGTAATGTCTGATCACTGCCCTGTTTCAGTCGAAATAAAGATATAATTTTTATGAGTAATTCTGTAGATGGATTAATCCTTAAGATTGAGGAGTATAAAAACAAATACTACAAAAATCTCTTGATTAAAGGTGGACTGGTTTCCTTGGCTTTACTAGCCACGGGTTTTCTATTTATAAATTTTCTGGAGTACTTTGGTCGTTTTGGTTCCGCATTCAGGGCCATTTTATTTTTTGGTTTTATTGCTATTGCTCTTTACACCTTGATATTTCTTATCAGCAAACCTCTTCTTTATTTTTTCAAAATTAGAGAACCCTTAAATAACCAAAAAGCCGCAAGCGATATTGGAAAGTTTTTCCCTGAAATTGGCGATAAACTACTAAACACCATACAATTGGCAGGATTGGCAAACAATAATAATGACCTGTTATTGGCAAGCATTGAACAGAAAAGTTCTTCCCTCAAATTCGTAAAATTTGCTGATGCCATTAATTTAAATGAGAACAAGAAATACCTGAAATATGCTATTCCTCCCATATTTGCTTTATTATTAATTTCCGCCATTTCTCCTTCTTTTTTTAGAAGTAGTGAGCGAATTATAAACTTTACCAAGGAATATGCTCCTGAAGCTCCATTTCATTTCATTATTAATCCGTCTGAATTACACGCCATAAAAAACGAAGATTTCAACCTTGAAGTAAAACTGGAGGGATCTGCATTGCCCGAAGAAGTATTTCTGGTATTCAATGACCGTCGCTTTAAAATGAATAAGGCCGAAGGGGAAGATCAGATCTATCAATACACATTTAACCACGTTCGTGAACCTATTGATTTTAATTTTTACGCTTCAGGTTTTAATTCAGATAGTTATGAAATTAGCCTTATAAGTAAGCCTGAGATACTGTCTTTCGATGTTGACATAAACTATCCCTCTTATCTGAATAAGACCGCTGAAAAGCTTAAAAATGTGGGCAACCTGATTGTGCCAGAAGGCACATTTCTTAATTGGTCATTTAAAACCTCCTATGCCGATTCACTTACCATTGTATTTGACAATCAAAAAAATGAAACAGCTTCAAAAGGTAATACAAATGGATTTTATTTTAAAAAGAAATTTTCACAATCTACTGATTATCAAGTTGTTGTAAAAAATTCTGATATGGAAAATCCCGAAAAAATGGGCTTTTATATCAATGTTATTCCCGATAAATTGCCCGTAATTCAGCTAAATCAAATAAAAGACACCATTAATTTCAATTACATTGTGTTGGGTGGAAATATATCCGACGATTACGGCCTTTCCGATTTCAATTTATTTTACCGTAAAAAACCAAAATTTGAATCCAGTAATCAAAAAACAACATTTATTAAAAAACCTGTCAATTTTAATAAATCACAGTTATCCCAAAGCTTTTTTACTCAATTTGATATTTATTCTCTTAAACTTCAGCAAAACGAAGAATTAGAATATTATCTCGAACTATGGGATAACGACGGCGTAAAAGGTCCAAAAGCTGCCCGTACTTCTATAATGACCTTGGAGATGCCTTCGTCAAAAGAATTCGATGCAGAAGTAGAAAAACAGGTTGAAAATACGGAAGACAAACTGGAAGACGCTTTGAAGAAATCTCAGGAACTCAAAAAATCTTTTGAAAGCTTAGACAAACAATTAAAATCCAAAAAAGAACTTGATTTTCAATCTAAAAAACAATTAGAAGATATCCTTAAGAAAAGGGAGGAGCTTCAGAAAGAATTAAAAGACCTTCAAAAACAAATTGATTCTTTACAAGAAAAACAGAATCGTTTTCAGGAACAAAGCCCTGAGCTTCAACAAAAGATGGATCAGCTTCAAAATCTTCTTAACGAGATTATGAAAGAAAAAGACAATGAGGTGTACAAAGAATTGGAGAAAATGATGGAGCAGTCGGATGAAGAAAAAATAATGGAGCAATTGGAAAAGCTTCAGCAAAAAGATCGCAATCTCGATAAAGAACTTGACCGTACATTAAAGCTTTTTAAAAATTTACAACTTAAACAAAAGGTTGAACAAGCAGCCAAAGAGTTGGAAAAACTTGCTGAAAAACAAGAGGAGCTTTCTGAAAAAACTGCTGAAGAAAAGGATGGCAAAAAGTCAGAGGAACTTAAAGAGGAACAAAAAGAATTGAGTAAAGAATTTGAAGAGAAAAAAGAGAAGCTCGATGATATCGAAAAACTAAGCAAAGAATTAAAAAAAGAAATTGATACCGATAAAAAAGAAGAGGAGAAGGTAGAGCAAGAACAGAAAAAAGCAGAAGAGCAAATGGAAAAAGGCGAAAATAGCCAATCCAGTAAGTCTCAGAAAAAAGCAGCAAAATCTATGAGATCTATGGCACAGCAATTATCGCAACAAATGCAATCTGCTGAAATGGAACAATTGGATATAGACATAGATGCACTTCGCGACATATTAGAAAATCTGGTTAAACTTTCTTTTGATCAGGAATCTCTCATGAAAAAACTCAAAGGTCTCTCAAAATCTGATCCTCGGTTCATAGAGCTTTCTCAACAACAATTAAAATTGGTAGATGATGCAAAAGTTATTGAAGACAGCCTCTTTTCTTTGGCGGGCAGAGTAATGCAAATAGAAGCCACCGTAACTAAAGAAGTTACTGAAATGAAAAACAGTATGGATCAATCTATACAACTTCTTAAAGATAGAAAACTTCCCGAAGCATCCGCCAAGCAACAGTTCTCCATGACATCAATAAATAACCTGGCCTTATTGCTTAGTGATACTTTCAAGCAAATGCAACAAATGATGGCCGCTATGATGCCTGGTTCTGGTAAAGGGGGGAAAGAAGGCCAAATGCCATCGCCTGGTATGGGTCAGCAGCAACAGGAGTTGAATGAGAAAATGAAAGGACTTGGGCAAAATGGAAGTAACGGTGCTAACTATTCCAAAGAGCTGGCTAAAATGGCTAACGAACAAGCCCGTATAAGAAAACAATTAAAGGAAATACAGGATAGATTAAATGGGACAGAAGCCGGTAAAAAAATAGGTGACCAACTCGAGAAACTTCAAAAAGATATGGAACAATCGGAAAATGATTTAGTAAATAAAAGAGTAAGCCCAAATCTGATTAAACGCCAGCAACAAATAGAGGTTAGACTTTTAGAAGCTGAGAAAGCAATAAAAGAACAAGACTTAGACCCAAAACGAAAAGCAAAAACTGCAGTCTCTTTTGAACGCACATCACCACCCTCATTGGAAAAATTCATGCAAGAAAAACAAAAACAATTAGAACTGATAAGAACTACTCCACCCAATTTCACACCATTCTATAAAAAGCAAACTGACGAATATTTCAATAGAATTAAGTAGTGCTTAAATTTGTTGTTTAAAATATACCTTGCATTTAGAGAGTAAAAATATTCTGGTTCCACGTGGAACCAGATTTAGTAAATAACGAAAAGATATACGTTCCACGTGGAACGATTGTAATATATGTTTCCCGAATACGATGTAATAGTAGTAGGTGCTGGACATGCGGGCTGTGAAGCAGCTCATGCAGCAGCCAGCATGGGTTCAACAGTTCTATTGGTTACAATGAACATGCATACCATTGCCCAGATGTCATGCAACCCCGCAATGGGTGGCGTAGCCAAGGGTCAAATTGTAAGAGAAATTGATGCCTTAGGTGGAATGTCGGGAATAATATCCGATAAAACCATGCTACAATTTCGAATGCTAAACCGATCAAAAGGCCCTGCTATGTGGAGCCCGAGATGTCAAAGCGATCGTAACCAATTTGCAACGGAATGGAGATACACCTTGGAACAAAACAAGAATATTGATTTCTGGCAGGAAATGGTAACCGGATTAATAATTGAAAATGATCAGGTAAAAGGCGTAACTACTCCACTTGGACTTAAAATTAAATCCAAGTCTGTAGTCCTAACTAATGGCACCTTTCTGAATGGTATCATTCATATCGGTGAAAAAAACTTTGGCGGTGGCAGGGTAGGAGAGAGAGCTTCTTCTGGTATAACTGAACAATTAGTCCAAATTGGTTTTGAAGCCGGTCGTATGAAAACGGGCACTCCTCCAAGAGTGGATGAGCGTTCCATTGATTTTTCAAAAATGGAAGAACAATTGGGAGATGAAAATCCCGAAAAGTTTTCTTACACGGATACTCCACATTTAACCAAACAACGGAGTTGCTGGATCTCTTATACCAATACTGCCGTACACGATGAACTCCGCAAAGGTTTTGATAAATCACCCATGTTCAATGGTCGTATTCAAGGTTTAGGGCCTAGATATTGCCCATCCGTCGAAGATAAAATCAATCGCTTTGCAGATAAAGATAGTCATCAAATATTTCTGGAACCAGAAGGTTGGAATACCGTTGAAATGTATGTCAATGGGTTTTCAACATCTTTGCCAGAAGATATTCAGTACAATGCCTTACGCAAAATACCGGGTTTCGAAAACGTGAAAATGTTTAGACCCGGTTATGCCATTGAATACGATTATTTTCCCCCAACTCAACTTAATCTGAACCTAGAAACAAAACTGGTATCAGGACTGTTTTTCGCAGGTCAAATAAATGGCACTACCGGTTACGAAGAAGCAGCCTCTCAAGGACTCATGGCTGGAATCAATGCACACAATAAAGTAAATAACAAAGAGGAATTTATCCTGAAAAGGAATGAAGCCTATATTGGGGTATTAATTGATGATCTGATAAATAAGGGTACCGAAGAACCTTATCGAATGTTTACCTCGAGAGCCGAATTCCGAACTTTATTAAGACAAGACAACGCCGATATCCGACTGACACCAAAAAGCCACAAAATCGGCTTAGCCTCTTATTCCCGACTTGAAAGAGTAAATACCAAAATTCAAAACAGCCTAAACATTTATAATGAACTTGAAAATCTAAAATTAGAACCCGAAGAAATAAACGCTAAACTAGATGAAAATCTCTCGTCTAAAATAAAACAAAACATAACAGCTTTTCAACTTCTAAAAAGACCGGAATTAACATTAAATATTTTAAGATCATTTTCTCCCAAAGTTCAAGATCTATTAAAAAACTACGATCAAGAGAGTATTTTGCAAACAGAAATTCAAGTTAAATACGAGCGATATATCGAGAAAGAGCTTGTTCTTGCTGAGAAGATGACTAAACTGGAAGATTTAAAAATAAACCCCGACTATGATTACAGCAGTTTAAATTCATTATCAATAGAAGCTCGTCTTAAACTTGCAAAAATAAAACCACAAACACTTGGCCAGGCGTCACGCATAAGTGGAGTCAACCCTTCAGATATTTCAGTATTAATGGTTCACCTTGGTAGATAAATGATAAATAAAATCAATCATTTCTTTATAATTCTAATCACAATTACTTTACTAGGTTGTGCTCAATTTGTGCCACCAACAGGAGGGCCTAAAGATGAAACACCTCCTAAGGTAACAAGTACTTATCCTCTGCAAAAAAGTAAAAATTACAAAGAACAATATATCGAACTTGAATTTGATGAACTAATTGAAACATCCGCTTTAAGACAAGAATTAATCATTACTCCCGAACCCCCCTCATCCTATGATTTAAAAATAAAATCTAATTCGATCAGACTAAAATTTAGTCAGGCATTCAAAGACAGTACAACCTATACCTTTAATTTTAGAAATGGTATTAAAGATTTAAATGAAAAAAATCCTGCACAAAATCTTAAACTTATTTTCAGTACTGGCAACCTTATTGATTCATTAACTGTCACTGGTAATGTGGAGGATGCATTTAACGTAAAAGCACCAAAGGAAGCACTGGTCGGGTTATACAATTTAAATACAACGGATACTCTCCCTATACTAAAAAGAAAACCTGACTATTTCATAAAAACCGATACAACGGGCAAATATAATTTTGAAAACCTCAAGTCCGGTAAGTACAGATTATTAAGTTTTACTGATATAAACTCAAATCTTATTTATGATGAAAAAAACGAGTCATTCGGTTTCTTAACTGATACACTAACTTTAGATACTAACCTCATTCCTCCAACTATCCGATTATATAGGTCAAACAAAAGTCCAATTAAAATCAGACGATCCATATCAAGAAGTGATACCTATGTAATAACATTTGATAGAACGCCAAAATCTGTAGAAATTGAATATCCAAAAAAAGGGGATAACCTCACATATAAAATTGATCAGTCTGAACTTACTTTTTTTAATTACCCAATAAGCAGTGATACAATATTAACTAAAATATTAGTTATGGATTCTTTGAACACAACAGACACTTTAGAACAAAAAATCTATTTCAACAACAATCAATCCAAAAAACCTAAACCAGAAAAATTAATCATCAAATCAAACACCAATAATAAACAATATATCAAAACTCCTCATACATACCTACTTGTATTTGATTCACCCATTACTATATTACATAAAGAAAAAATTTCTGTTGTATCTGATTCTGTAAAAATTGAAGATACTAATATAAGTTGGCTTGATAAATCACATACTCTACTTCAAATTGAAATTCAACCTACAAAAGTTAATCAAACTATATTAAATATCGAACCAGGTTCTATAACCAACTATAAATCAGATACTAACCAAACTTATACACTTATCAACACTACTTATCAACAAGAAGATTACGGACTAATATCAGGGAAAACGGCTGAAGATAGTACTTCAAAAATAATACAATTACTTGATGCACAAACATTTAAAATTGTTGATTATCAACTAACTACATCGCAATTCACATTCACTAAAGTTATCCCCGGCAATTATCTCCTAAGAGTAATACTCGACGAAAATAAAAATAATCAATGGGATCCCGGTACTTTTTCAAATAATCAATTACCTGAATCGGTAATCATACCTAAAGAAATAATAAAACTAAAGGCCAATTTCGAAATTACAGACTTACTTATTAACTAGTGTGTATAAACCTGTAGATTAGTTGTTACTTTAGTAATAATATTGGTTATAAAAATGTTTGTAATTAAACATTCACCCAGTTCAACTAATGTCTCATTGTTAAGAAGATATAGATATCACAGATTATCTACATGAACACTCAAACATATATACACTATAAAACAACAAGAATGTAAAGGAAAAAATTAAAAACCCCATGCGGAAGAAAGTGTAGATAACACCAAAATAAACTAGTAACTAACATATTAAATGTGGACTAATTATTGAATGATTCACAGAAATAGAAAAATTACAAACATTCTATAAAAACAAGAAATGACAAATAAATAGATACCCACAAATCCACAGACCTAATAGAATACAACAATAAAAAGATATTAAATACTATTATATATATTATGAAAGGGCATTTAATAAAAATAATTATTTTCTTGTGGGCATCGGCGGCCTGGGCACAGACTCCGGAAATTAATCTTGCTAATGAATATTTCGATAAAGGG
>JAHEBN010000195.1 GCA_024645245.1 Jiulongibacter sp.
ATTTTTTGACTCTAAATATATTGCCTTAACCTGTAATCTGTCCTTCTGAGACTGTCCAACCACCATCTACGCTTAAAACCTGGCCCGTAGTAAATCTGGATGCATCCGACATAAAATAGATTGCTGCTCCATCCAGATCTTCTGGTTTTCCGATTCTCCCGCCATCCAGTGGTTGTTTGGTTTTTATAAAACTCATTATCTCCTTATTATTTGCAGCACGCAGCGACATTGGTGTTTCCACTAAACCAGGGGCTAATAAATTTACACGAATGTTATCTTTGGCATAATGTGCTGCTAATGATTTTGTAAATCCGATCATTGCAGCCTTGGCGGCAGCATAGGCATGCGTCACGAAATATTCAGGTGAAGGCGAAAAACCAAGCACGGAACCCAAATTAAGTATGCTTCCTCCGGTATTTTGCTTTTTAAATTGATTGATTACAGCCTTATTTGAAAACATAATGGAGCTAAGATTCAGCTCAAAGGTTTTATTCCAGGCTTCCAGACTCATTTCGTGGACGGGGCCGTCGCCAAATTTTCGTCCACTTCCACCTGCCACGTGATAGAGTCCATCCAGTTTGCCATACATTTCCACTGCTTTATTAATTGCAAATGTAGCTGTATTTTCCAAGGTTGCATCAGCATGTAAGACGGTTGCTTTACCACCCGTTTTTTCGTTTGCTTCATCGCAGCTTTGGGCATCTTTTCCTACCAAAATAAGGCTCGCACCTTGTAATTGAAATGCAAGGGCAGCCGAAAGTCCGATACCGCTCGTACCTCCGACTATAACGATCACTTTTTGCCCAAGCATTGTCAATAAAGTATATTTCTAGAGGGTTAAATAAAAGACCAGTGCAATATTATATCGTTTTCATTCAAAAATCTACCTTTTCATTTACTACAATTGATACTATATTTACAACATGAAACCTGTATTACAAAAACTTCCACTTTCGCCCGGATCGTCCTTTCATGTAGGCCGGTATGAAACCCCTGCTTTTGAAACTCCCTGGCACTACCACGAAGAAATAGAAATTGTGCTTTGTGATGGCGGTTTTGGCAAAAAGTTCATAGGTAACAAAGTACTTGATTATCAGCAAGGTGATGTGGATATTTTGGGAAGTAATCTGCCCCACTGGTATCGTGCAGACGAGCAATTTTATGTTCAAAAAAACAGTATAAAGCCCGCTTCTTTGGTTATTCATTTTCGAACAGAAAATCTGGGGAACCTATTTTCAGGTTTACCGGAAATGAAACCTATTAGCGATATGCTTGAACTATCGAAAAACGGAATTTCATTTAGCACCATGGCGAAAATTGAAATCGCTGTAATTATGCGGGAAATGCTCCAGGAAGACGTAACAGGTAGGCTTATAAACCTTTTTAAGGTATTAAGAATTATGCAGTTGGATACGGAAAAGCATATCCTTACGGAAGAAAATATGAATTTACCTACCCAAAAAGACAGCGGTAGAATGGGTCACATTTTGCAGTACATTATGGAACATTATCAGGAGCCCATTCGATTGGAAACCCTGGCTGATGAAACTGCTATGGCAAAATCGGCACTTTGCCGTTATTTCAAAGAAAAAACCAAGAAAACGCTGGTGGATTACATCAACGAAATACGGCTTGAACATGCCTGCCGGATGCTTCGTGAAAGTGATTTTCCTGTCAGCGAAATTTATTTGGAAAGTGGATTTACCAATCTTTCCAATTTCAACCGGCAGTTTATGCGGAAATACCGTTGTAGTCCGTTGCAGTACCGCAAAGCTTTTGCCTAAAAATTTCAACATTTATGAAGCTTTAAGTCGAATAATCTTCCCATTTAGAAACGGGGCAACAAATAGCTCAGATATTTAACCAATAAGTAAGTTTTGCCAAGATGGCCCTGTTTTTTACACTTCCGGTTATGGTATCGTAATTATCGGAATAAACCAGGAAGAAATCGGAAACAGGAGCAAAACGCCATTGAATACGGGAGTTGATATTGAAATTATCAAATTGGGTATTATACTGAAGATTTGAAGTCCAGAATACGCTTTTGCTAAAAGTTACTTCTACTTTAGGCCCCACCACATACACTCTGTTTCGGGCTTCAGCCAGCTTAATATCGTTGTATGCCATATTTAAGGTAATTAAGGCGTACGGCTGAAATCGATAAATTACGGAACCAGCCAACGAGACAATGTTCCCGTTATAATACTGACCAATTAATGGTTTTAAAGAAACATTAAAGGCTTTTCTACGGTCACTAACAATCGTTGCTTGTATATTATGGTAGACATAATCAGTTCCCAATTGGAGGGAAGGCAAAGAACCGTTTGAACGTAAAGCATCGAATGAACTGAACAGGTATGTAAAATTGCGATTAAAAGAAATCAATGTACTGCCCGTATTACGGAATGCCAGCGATATAAACGGACCAGCCTGCAAATCGGTGCGTCCTAAACCGGGCTTATCATATTCGTCCCAGGCCAAGCCAAAACTATATCGGTTAAGTATCGTTTTTTTCGGGTAAAAATTAAAACCGAATGTTGGATTAAAATGAAAGAAATCGGTACGTGGAATAAAACCCGAGCTAGATTGAAAGCCTGCACCCACATAATCGTGTGACCATTTAGCTGTAAATGCCCTTGCCGTATAATTCATCACAAAACCATGAGCAAATGCCTTGTCCGCATGATTGGCCGAAAAAGATTGGTGGTAAAAGACTTTGCCTGACCAAAGGTTATTCAGTGATTGATGATTGTATTCAATTCCCCCTACTCTGTCGAACGAATTTCCTTTTAATTCTTCCGACGGATTTATTAATTGGTTATTTACAAAAACACCAGCAATGTTGGAACGACTTAATACACGCCTTTGTATAGCAGCTACCGTATAATTTGTGGAAGTTATCCCCCTTTCTTCATCATTACTTGTCATAGTATTCAATAAACCGACTCTCCAGTCATCGTTAAGCTTTCCGCTTAATCGCAAACCATAAATAATAGGATTTTGTACATTAATTCCTGTTGTAGAATCAAAAGCAATTCCTACTTTCCGGCTAAAAAAAGGGCTAACAATCTGGGTTCCACTTGCCCCGACTCCTGCTCCCGGTGGTACATAGGGATTAGTACTGTAAGAACCGAATCCGGTAAATAGATCAGAATTTTCAATAAAAAACTGTCGTTGTTCAGGAAAAGTAATATCAAATCGAGTAAGATTTACCACCTGTTGGTCAACTTCCACAGTAGAAAAGTCTGGATTAACCGTTAGGTCAAGATTCAAACCACTGGTAACGGCAATTTTAGCATCTGCACCAATGCCAAAAGTTTTTTTCGGACTTGATCCTGACTCAAAATCCTTTGAAGCACCACCAGAAATATAAGGTATAAGAGAAATGTTCGGACCGGAAGTTTGCAAAGGCCGCTCAAACTCAATGGGTATTGAATAGCCTAAAGCCATGATAATCTGATTCTGTGGCACCCTCTTAGCCACTGAATTTTCATTAGACTGCGTATCAAACCGGTAGGCTTTAAAAAACCATTCTTTGCTGTTTTTCTTAAATCGCAAGGTTGAAAGCGGAATAATTAACTCACAACTCCAGTACCCATCGCCAATAAAAGCCTCCGATTGCCATTTATTATCCCAAGATGGGTTAAAAAAGCTATTATCTGTGGCACCATTAAACAAAAGAGCTTCTCGTTGAACTCCCAGCGGGTTTATTCCAAATAAAAATCCATTGGTGTTATCGTGGAAAGTATCGAATACAAAGCTTATCTGATCATTACCGCCAGCCCGGAAGTCTCTTTTTAAGGTAGGCACTATATACTTATTACCGACAGATTCCATGTATGCCGCTACATAAACATTCTTATCGTCGTAGCCCAAATAAACCGTGGTATTGTAAGAGGCCTTTACGCTATCCGAAGGAAAATACTGCCAGAAGTCAGCTAATTTCTCCGTATTTTGCCAGTGTAAATCATCGAGTTTACCATCCAGTTTAATGGGGGTATCAAAATATCTTACCTGGTAATTATCCTGGGCAAAAGAGATTATACTAACGAAAAACAGCAGTAAAACTCTATACATTCAATTTATCTCTCACAACGATTCCTCAAATCTAATTGCTTTTAGCTATTGCTTTATAGATTAGACCCAATAATCAGTTTTTTTTCGAAAATTGTATAATTATTTGCCCAGATAGTACAGGAGACTCACCATTCCTATTTTGAATTGGATTTAAAAGCTAATTATTTTTTGAGTAAAATTCATGATATTTTATTAAAATGTTCATTCATTGAACGATTCAGAAATAATTCCATTAAATTTAAAATACCTGTATACCAAATTTTCGTATGTTCCAAATTATCAAAGCTAATACCGTACACAGCGAGTTTATTTCTCAAATAGGCAAGGCTTCTTTTCTCGATGCACATGGAAAAAGTGCTAGCACAAAAGATATAGACTCTTATTTGAATAATTCTTATACTTCAAAAGCAATAAAAACAGAGTTGCAATATCCGGAAAATATATATCACCTCATATATGACAATAATGAAGTAGCTGGCTTTTCCAAACTGGTTTTACACCGGGCCAATCCATGCATTGATTCCCCTGCAATTGCCGTTCTTGACCGCCTATATTTATCCAGTAGTTTTTATGGAAAAAACCTGGCAAAAGAATTACTGGATTTCAATATTGATCTGGCCAAAACAAACCTGCAAAAAGGAATCTGGTTGGCCGTTTGGGTTGGAAATCAAAGAGCAATCCGATTTTATACCAAAAATAAATTTGAAATTGTGGGTGCTTATGACTTTCAGATTTCGGCAACACATGCAAATCCCAATCACATTATGTATTTGGATTTTTAGGGGGGTTGGGGTTTAGGCAACAGGCATTAGGAATTTGGTAACAGAAATTAAGTATCTGAAAACTGAGAACCGGAAAGAGAAGACTAAGAACTGAAGACAGAAGACTGAAAACTAAGAACAGGAAATTAAATCAATATTAATATTTATGCTGAAAAACTTTCCCTACTATTATTCTTTATTTTCAATAAAAACACCACGGGTTACCTCCAACTTTCCATCAACCGGTGTAATCAATTTAAGATCAAGTAAATGGGCCACCAACGGATAAATGTGAATATTCTCGATGGGCGAAAGTTTAAAATTTTTCTTTATTCCGGGACCTTCAATATAAAATATAGCTCCCATGTTCTTTACCTCAAAAGGATCGTAGCCATGTGTTCCGCCCGGGTTTTTCATTTCACCCTGATCTTTTTCATTGTAAATAATCGTATACGGAGGATCGGCAACTAAAACCAGGTCGCCGATTTTATCACTTTCGCTGTAATTCAGGTATTGCGGCACAGCCTCTCTTTTGTAAACTTTAAATTGTGTTTGCTGGCTCAGTTTCTCATAAAAATCATTTGTTTCTGACTCACTTCGCGTATAAATCATAGCAACAGGTCCACTGTAAAAAAGCTCTTTTGGCATTTCAATGTAATCGTGCACATTAATGTTTTTATTCACATTCTCCATGCCGTGATCAGCTGTTACTATCAGCGTTACCGGAAGATTCAACTTACTCAGGCCTTCGCGTAAGGCACCAATCTGTTTGTCTACATTGAGTACCGCCTCTTCTGTTTCTTTAGAATCTGGCCCGAAATTATGCCCTTGTGTATCAACCAATGAAAAATAAAGGGTAATAAAATGCGGTCGGGTTTTCTCCGGCATTTGTAGCCATTCCATTACGCGTTGAATGCGGTATTCGTAGGGTGCAGTTTTTTGATAGGGGTAGTAATATTTGGGATGAAGTCCGTTGATATTCGCCTCTGAACCCACCCAGAAATACGAAGCTGCACACATTCCCTGAAACTGAGCCAGATTCCAAAGTGGGATACCGCCGTACCAATCTCCATTCAAAACGGCATCCGGTTTGCCAATGGCATAGCCTTTTTGGGTCTTTTTATCGTAAAAAGAGTTGGAAACAATACCGTGGTGTTGCGGATACAAGCCTGTTACCAAGGTATAATGATTGGGAAATGTTTTGGATGGAAAAGAAGGAATAAGCCGGGTAGTCGAGCTTCCGTTTTCGGCAATAGCAAGGATGTTTTTGGCCTGGTATTTTTCTGCATAGTCGTACCGGAATCCGTCAATGGATACCATTACAACATAAGGCTTGGTAAGCGTTTGATCCGAATTTTCAATGGAATTGGCAAGTATTTCCTTTTGTAAAATATCCTGATAAGTAAGCTCTTGCGTGAATGCTCTAAAAAAAATCAGAAAGGAAATAAAAGTTAAAACAGGTTTCATTTGTTGATGAGTTTTGAAAGAATGTTTGAGGTGGCAAAACTAAACTATTCAGGGAATTTCTAGGTTCTATTTCTACTTTTCTTGCTGTAATACTTTTTATGAAATAAGTCTAAAACTTGTTCCGATCGTACCATATAATACAGCCACAATAAATAAAATACCCGATTGAAGTATTATCGGAATTCAGTTTTAAAATTCTTTAACTTCTAATTTACCTAAGAACAAAAACCATATTATAAAATTTAAAAATATAATTAAGTAAATATTTTAAGAATTACTCCCAAATAGATAACTTCCCTCCTCTATTATCAATCCTGATTTTGAAGTCTATGAAAATTAAACTTTTCACCAAAATTTTGGTGACCTTATCGCTAATTTGTTTTTGGAATTCAGGAATAGCTCAGAGTGTAACTATTAACCCAGCTAGTTCTACTTCTTTAATCGACGCCAAATCGACCAATAAAGGCATTCTTCCGCCTCGTATGACTCTATCTCAAAGAAATGGAATACCCCTGTCAGTAGGCCTGGAAGTTTATTGCACAGATTGTAATCCTGCTGGGCCTTACTCCTACAATGGCTCAAGTTGGATGGCCATGTTTCAAACTGCTATTGTTTCACCAATTACCTATACTATAGGTCAGGTCGCCCAGGGTGGAAAAGTATTTTGGATTGACCCCAGTGGACAGCACGGTTTAGTTGTTACTCTGGCTGATCAGGCAGCAAGTAGTCCCTGGTATAATGGATATACGAATACAAAAGCGGTGAGAACGGGTGTCTATGGAGGAGAATTTAATACCAATCAAATACTAAATAGCTTCGGTTATGGAACTTTTGCCGCTTTAATTGCCGCTAATTACACAGATGGAGTATACGGAGACTGGTATTTACCCTCACTTGGTGAGTTGGTTAAACT
>JAHEBN010000040.1:0-1820 GCA_024645245.1 Jiulongibacter sp.
TTCAATTTCGAGAATTTAAAATGTATTTTATTTAATGGTTTTAAATTCATAATGTATCTGTTCAAAATGGCTGATTTTATATGTTGTTTTAACTTTCTTGCTTTCCTATCTTTGATAATCAAACCTTAAACAATGACCCATTCCGATCAGCGTGCTTATTTTTTTAAAATTGACACAACTCTCAAACTAATAAGGAGTTACATGCAAAAGTCCTTAAATGCTGCTGGTATTGCTATTACAGTAGATCAATGGGTGGTGATAGATCATATATTGCCCAATCCTGGAATATCACAAAATGACCTGGCTAAATTAACCGCTAAAGATGCCCCAACAGTTACCAGAATATTAGAATTACTGATTAATAAAGATTGGGTAAGGCGTGGAAGTGACAAAAAAGACCGTCGTCGCTCTCAGCTTTTCCTTACGGAAGAAGGTAAAGAGTTGCACAAAAAAGCATTCCAAATTGTAGCAGGCATCCGGTCCAAAGCCTGGGAGAATCTATCGGATGAAGACTACGCCCAATTGGTGAGAATTATGGAGACTATACATGCGAATATTAATTAGTTTTTTTTGTAAAGTTTTTTTAGTTGTCGAGTTGTCAAGTTTTTTTTGTTGGAAGGTGGTTGAGTTGTTGAGTTGTCTGTTTTTTAGTTGGAAGGCTGGAAAGTTGTAAAGTTGTCGAGTTTTTTTGTTTGAAAGTTGTTAAGTTTTGAGTCGTCAAGAAATTGTCAAAGGCTTTTTTTTATCAAGTTCTCAAGTACAGGGTTTAGGTTTAGCTGTGATTCGTTGTGCCTTGGTAACTGTGGTTTGATGAAGTGGTGGAAAGGCTGCATTTCGAGAAGACTTCTTTCCGGGTGAGAAATAAAATATTTTGTACCTATGATTTCAAAAATCACCGGGCAATTGTAAAATTAAGCCCGGAATCACAGGATTTATTTACGCTTTTTGATCAGAAAATTGTCTACCCTGTGGCAAAGAAATGGAAAAAAAGGCTGGACTGCCATCGAACTGGATTTGATTAATCCTGAAACACTTCAACAAATCCTTAGGGAGACCTATCAGGAGGTGGCTCCCAAAAGATTAGCCGATAAATACAAGGATTAATGTTTATACCATAATTACCTGTATTTATGCAACTTACTGTTTATGCTAATAAATCAAGCCCCTAAAGAGTCCCCTAAAAATAAATAAAAAATGTACCTTGCCATATATTTTAAATTTAGTATAATTTATTGAATGGAATTATTTGGGATTGATATTGGCGGTTCGGGAATTAAAGGTGCTCCGGTAAATGTAGAAAGCGGGGAATTATTGGGTGAGCGTTATAGATTAGATACACCACAACCCGCCAAACCTGCTGCCATGGCCAGAACGGTAAAAGAATTGCTGGATCATTACGAATGGACCGGACCGGTAGGATGTGGTTTTCCTTCACTTATCGCCAACGGTATTTGTAAAACCAAAAGCAACCTCCACGAAGATTGGGTGGGTGTACACATCGAGGAGCTCTTTGAAAAAGTTACAGGCCGCAAAATGAAAGTGGTAAATGACGCAGATGCCGCCGGACTTGCCGAAATGACCTACGGAGCTGGAAAAGGTGTTCAAGGCCTTGTATTAACCATTACACTAGGTACAGGAATAGGTTCCGGGGCTTTTTATAACGGAGTTTTGATTCCAAATTTTGAGCTTGGCCATTTGCTATATAAAGACAAATCCATTGAACTCTGGGCTGCAGATTCTGCACGAAAAAGGGAAGAGTTAAGTTTCACCAAATGGGCTTCCCGGGTTGACTTCTTTCTTAATCATATAAATCGGCTTTT
>JAHEBN010000040.1:1830-27875 GCA_024645245.1 Jiulongibacter sp.
TAATTATCGGCGGTGGTGTAAGTAAAAAATGGGAAAAGCTGGAAAACTTGCTTACCGTAGATACCAAAATAGTTGCAGCTAAAACTAAAAATGAGGCTGGTATTATAGGTGCGGCAATGGTTTCTAAGGCACTTTATTGAGTAATTTGAGTATTCGATTGGCCCGGCTTTTTATTCCGGGGGATTCGTTTCCGTATTTCAAAAGCTGATCTTCCAGAGCAAAACGAAGTTCGCTGCGTAATTCCGGAATTTCCAGTGCGATCCGGTAGCATACTTTCATGGCATGTGCCTTTACAGCTATGGCTTCCGGTTGATTGAGGTAGGAAAAAGCGATATCGTAGATTTCACCATAAAGACCAAATGGAATAGATGTTTCTGCCCAAAACTTCATCAGGTTTCGCTTGTGTACATCAAATGGTTTTGGATGGTTTAGTTTGGCAATAAAATCAGACTGAAACCGATCTGTTAGGTCAATTTTACCCATTTCAAAAACCTCCATCAATACATTAATAATAAATTGATTGAGTCGGTAGTCTTCACCAAGAAAAAGGGCTATCATTTCATCTAATGCCTTATTATCAGCAATTACAATTTCTGCTATTTTCCTGTATTGTGTTTTGGTCGTACTATTCAGAAGTAGACTCGCCAGATTCTTCATCACTTTGCAAATCGTATTTTTCAATAAGATGCTCCAAAAAACTTTCGTTGCTGCGACTTAGAATTTCAAAAACATTTTCAAAGTCTGTTTTGGTGCCATAATAGGGATCGGGTACCTCATGTACGCCGCGAACTTCGGGATCGTAATCCCTTATCAGAAATAGTTTTTCTGCTGATGGGGGCATGCCAAAGGCTTTGTGGTACATATTGTGCACAAATTCGAAATTTTCTTCATCCATTACCACGATATGATCAAATACTTTTAAATCCTGTTCACTGAGTTTTCGGCCTTCATGAGCCGTTCCTATGTTGTGCTTTTCCAGCACTTCAATGGCACGATGATCGGGGCTTTTTCCAATGTGGTAACCGGCTGTTCCCGCCGATTCAGCTGCTAGCTGGTTTGATAGGCCTTTATCTGCTATTTGTTGATTCAAAATGGCTTCGGCAATGGGCGATCGGCAAATGTTACCCAGGCAAACAAACATGACTTTTTTCATACCTTCTGTGGTTTTGTTACAATTTAATAACAGTATTCAGCCCATAAAGGTTGAGGCATGGAGTTAAATTCTGAAAATTGAGTCAGTGGGGTGAAATTCAGAAGACTTAGTTAGCCTGAATATCTTCAAATGGTTGTCCGTCTTTATCTTCTAAGACAAAAACCGTTTCGCCCGCTTTTTTCATGAGGTAATTTTCGCGGCCAAATTTCTCTAATGCGTCCAGATTGCCCTGAAGCTCATCTTCGTCATGTTTAACTTTCACCAATTCGTTTTCGTAAAACGTAATCTCCGATCGGATTTTGGAAAGTTTGTAGTATAATTTTCCCTGGTTTATCAGATTGGCACCATCGATTATTCCAATCCAAACCACAAAAAACAAACCACTAAATAGGTAAAACTTATTTCTTTGAAGAAATGGAGGTAGCACGTTTTTCATTTTATAACAGATTATTAGGAATATCAAAAATAGAAAATCCGGAACATTTATTTTTTCATCCACATATATATTTAAATATCTGAAATTATAGAAATTTCAAAATATAATGAAATTTAAGTACCTTACTTAACATGGTCTTAACATTTTCCCGATCAACCCACACTAAGTTTTTAACATCTAATGAGCAAATTAAAACCTCTAATAAAAATGAAAAAAGTCTCTATTGCATTATTTGCTTTTATTTTGTCCGGTTCTGTATTTGCTCAGAAATCCATTGGTGTCCGTGGTGCTTTTACAGCTTCCACGGTTACTAAATTTGATTTAATTGAAAATGTCACTCCTGATTTTAAATTTATGCCATCCGCTGGTGGAGCCGTTTTTATGGAGCTACCTATTATGGGAAACTTCTCTGTTCAACCTGAAATTGTCTATACACAAAAGGGATTTATGATCAACGAGTCCTTAAATATGGGTGGTAAATTTCTGGGAGTGGATATTCCGGTTAATGGAAAAGTGAATTTTAGAACTAACTATGTGGAAATGCCTGTACTAGCCAAATTCCATATTGGCGATAAAGAATCTGCTCACTATTACTTTATGCTTGGGCCATCTTTGGGTGTTTTCACCGATGCCGGAATGACTGTTCGGGTACTAAATATTTTCCCGATAAAAACCGACTTAAATTCCAATATGTTTAAACCCATTGAGTTAAGTGGAATTGCCGCCATGGGTTTTGAATTACCTGTAGCAGAGAAAGTTATGATATTTACCGAGGCACGGTATCAGCATGGATTCAGCCGCATTTTAGATACTCCGGTGGTTCAATTGCCTGTTAGAAATCGCACGCTAAGCGGGGGAATGGGCATCAAAATAAAAATTTAAGTTTAGATTAAAGGGTAAAATGGAAAGGCCGGGCTTTTAGTTCCGGTCTTTTTTTTCGAAAATATAATAGTCGGGATCAATAAATAAATTTTTCCCTTTCAACTTTTGCCATTCTGTTGTCGGATAAATCCTTTTCTCCATAGTATTAAGTTTTACATCCAAGGGCATTTTAAAATCAGCATTGCAATTTGTCCAGCGATATTCTATTTTCTTTTTTACCTGTTTCCATTCAAGAGTAGGAACATTTTTAGTTCTAAGGTATTGATTGAAAAAATAGCTCAAATCCATCCCACTTTGCTCGCTTAAATAGTCTTCAATTTGTTTGGTTTCCACGGTTTGATGGTAAAATTCCTTATTCAGCCCAACAAGCACAGAACGCCATTTTTCATCATTTGCAATTACCTGCCTCAGCGTATGAAGCATATTTCCGCCTTTGTAATAAATGTCTATTCCACTTCGGCTATTTACGCCGTAGGTAGAAATCATGGGTTCTTTATTTTCAATCAGTTTTCTGGTGCCTCGCACATATTCAGCACCTGCTTCTTTTCCATAAAAATATTCGACAAATAGGTTTTCGGAGTAATTGGTAAAACTTTCGTGAATCCACATATCTGCCTGGTCTTTGTAGGTAATGTTATTGGCAAACCACTCATGACCACTTTCGTGCACAATTATAAAATCCCATTTCAGTCCCCAGCCGGTTTCGGAAAGGTCTCTACCCAGATAACCGTTTTTAAATCCATTGCCATATGTCACCGAACTTTGATGTTCCATTCCCAGGTAAGGCACTTCTACCAGTTTATAACCATCTTCGTAAAAAGGGTAGGGACCAAACCAATACTCAAATGCCTCGAGCATGCGGTAAACATCGTTAAACTGCACTTTTGCTTTTTCGAGATTTTCCGGTAAAACATAAAAACTTAATGGCAAATCGCCTTTTAGCCCTTTATAGGTGTCTTTCCAGAAGGTGTAATTGGCCACATTGATGTTTACACCGTAATTATTAATCGGATTCTTAACTTCCCAAACACTTGTTCGGGAACTGTCGGAATCAATTTTATCTTTGATCAGAGTTCCGTTCGAAACATCACGAATTCCCTTTGGTACATTTACACTAATTAGCACACCATTATCCGGTTCATCATACATGTGGTCTTTACAGGGCCACCAAACACTGGCACCCAAACCCTGGCAGGATGTGCCAAAAAAAGGTTTGCCTGATTTGTCCTGACTCCAGCTAAGTCCACCATCCCAGGGTGCTCTTTTTGCAACTACGGGATTTCCCTCGTACCAAATTTTTATGACTTTGGTTTCTCCCGGCTTTTGCGGCGTTCTGAGTTTTATCTGATAGGCATTTTCCCCTTCGTGAAACCAATACAATTCGTTACCGTCTTGCATCACTTTCCGAATTTGCATGGGTAGCTGCAGATCGATTTGGAGTAAATCGTTTAATTTTAGTACTTTATAGGTAATGGTATTAGTGCCTGATATGTACATTTCTTCAGGATCAGCTTTTACTTGCAGCTCATAATGAAGCAAATCCCACCAAGCTCTTTCCGGTGTAATGCTTCCACGAATGGTATCGGCATGAGAATAAGTATCAGATTGGGCATTGGCATTTAGTAAAATAACACCTAACAAGATTGTTAAAAGGGTTTTCATTTAATTTGTTGAAAATGTAATGGATACAAATTAGGCAAAATTCAGATTCCTGCAAAATCCTACATCTTTCTGATAAATTGTAATTGCAATTGATTTCAAAATTACAATTAAGAGGGTTTTGGCAGAAAAAAGAAAAATTTAATTGCCATTTACGTTAGGTACAATCCAGAATATAAGCCTAGCCCATTAACTTAATAGGCTAACTACGGAATAAAATATAATAAAATAAAGACAAAAAATTGAATTATTCCGTGCGTTAGTCAGAATAAACTTGATTTAAAGCTAGCCCCTACTTTAATTGTGATTCCAAAATGGCAATACCTTCTTGAAAACTCACCGGCTCATAGCCCAAAACTTCTCTGGATTTTGTCAGGTCAAAACCTGTTTTTAAGGGCCTTTTGGCAGGCTGAGAAAAGGTGGCCGCCGTGGCTTCAGAAATTAGTGATTTATCCAGATTAAAATAATCTGCGGTCATATTAGCCATCTGAAACGGGTTAAGCAGGTCTTTTCCCGAAATATTAAAAATACCTTCTACTTCTTTTTGGGCAATTAAAATGCACCCTTTCGCCAGATCTTCAGCCAAGGTGGGAGTACGCCATTGATCGGATACCACGTTTATTTTCTTTCCATTTTCCAGTGAATTTTTTACCCAGAGAATTATATTACTCCGGCTCATATCGTGGGCAATGCCATATACCAAAATAGTGCGGGCAATGGCCCATTTGATTTTGGAATGCATAAGTAAATGTTCAGCGGCTAATTTACTCCAGCCATAAAAACTCACCGGATTAGCCACGGCGTTTTCATCATAAGGTCCGTTTTCCCCATCAAAAATAAAATCCGTGGAAAGATGAAGCAGAAAAATATGGTTTCTTTCCGCTGCTTCAATCAGGTATTCTACGGAGTGTACATTTTGATCCCAACAGTTTTCCTTCTCGGTTTCGCATTGATCGACATTGGTCATGGCTGCGGTATGAATGATAACGTCAGGCTCATATTTATCCACTACCCTATTCACCATTTCCCGATTGGTGATATCCATGGTTTCGTAGGTAAATCCTTCCTTATTAGGCAATCGATTTTCGCCCCTCGCAGTGGCGATTAGCGAAACATTCGTTTCTTGGCTTAATACGTCCACTAGTTTTTGGCCCAAGAGACCATTGGAGCCCGTTATCAGAATTTTTTTCATCAAATTTTACGATATTTCATAAAGACAGGTTGGCCTGCCTATTTAGGAAGAGAAATGGTAATTATACAGTTTGGCAATCTTCTTTTTCTTCAACAGTTTGGCTGAAATGTTCATGCTGATATCTTCATTTGGTCTGTCACCTGCTCCGGTACTGGTTTCCTGAATTTTTAAAGCGACCTCCAGACCATCAATAAGTTCGCCAAAAACTGTGTAATTATTATCCAGAAAAGGGGTACCACCCTTTTCCTGATAATCTTTAATTTGCTGTTCTGTATAGTTCATACCACTCCGTGAAGCATTTTGTTGAATTTGCTGAGCTGTATATTTTTTCCCGGTAACGATATAAAATTGGGATCCGGAAGATTCTTTTTCTGGATTGTTTGTTCTGGCGGCTGCCAGAGTTCCTTGAATATGGACATGTTTAGGCGTAAATTCGTAAGGTATTTTTTTTAAATCACCGCCCCCTGCCCCAAGCATATCACCAGGTTTGGCATTTTTAGACGTCGGATCTCCACCCTGAATCATAAATTCTTTTATCACCCGATGAAAAAGTGTGCTATCGTAGAATTTATTTTCGGCCAGTTTGATAAAGTTAGATTTGTGTTTGGGCGTATCATCGAATAAAATGGCGTGCATGGTGCCCCCGCTTGTTTCGATAGTTATCAGGTAGTCTTTTTTAGCTGATTTTTGAGCCTGTATACTGATCAAAATCAGGTTGAAAAAAAACAGGAAACAGTATTTTAACATTGCAAATTTTAAATTTTTCGCAATTTAAGGAAATCATTGCATGACAAAGAAAAGTACCATGGTTTTGTTTCTTCGAAATTGGAACAGATTTGTAAATCTGAATTTACTATTCAAATATTTCCCCAACCAGGAATTTCAAATCGGGAAATTGCCGACTATTGATAAGGTCGGAATTTACAATTGGTTTTAAGCCTGAATATTTTCCATCTTTTAAAGAATGAATAAGTACATACTGAAGTTCGGTATCCACAATCCAGTACTCTTTTACCCCATTTTCTTCATAAAGATCGTACTTGATTTTCATTTCATTTTCGGTATTGCCCGGCGATAAAATTTCGATTATTAAATCAGGGGCACCGTTACACCCTTTGTGATCTAATTTAGAAAAGTCACAAATTACACAGAAGTCTGGCTGGACTACGGTTGCCTGATTTGAATTATTTAGTCTTACATCAAAAGGTGCAGCATAAGCTTTGCAATTTTTTCTTTCAGGAAATTGTAAAATATCCCACTTAAATTCCAATTTGCAGTTTGATGTTTACCATCTGGTGTAGTAGTAATTTGATAAACAGATCCTTCAATAATCTCCAATCTATCCGTCAATTGCCAGTTTAAACAATCGGTATAAGAATATTACTTTGACAAGTCCAGATCTGAAATATCAGTACTCATTCGCCTTTAAATTGATATTTGAAATTACCTATTTGCCGAAATAAATCGAAGTTAAATTAAGCCATATTCGCTCTTATTGTTTCCAAAATACCGCTTCCGCCTTTTTCCAATAATTCAAGTGCCAGATTTACCCCCAATAGTTCCGGATTTGAATTTTTTCCATCTACCCGTATCATTTCTTTTCCATCCAGACTTACAATACCAGCCTGCATTTCAATTACATTATTTACTAATACAGCATTTCCAAAAACAGGTATTGAGCATCCGCCGTTAATCTTTTTCAGGAAAGCCCTTTCGGCGAGCAGGCATTTTTCGGTATTTTCATCGTTGCATGCTTTGCGAATAAGATCTTTTTTATCATCATTCAAACCAATTTTTGATTCGATAGCAACAGTTCCCTGACCCACAGCAGGGGTGAAAAGATCGGGATTTAATTCTTCACTGATCATTTCGTGGTATTTCATTCGGTGAACACCCGCATATGCCAAAAGCAAGGCATCACAGTCGCCTCTTTCCATTTTTGCAATACGCGTTTGCAGGTTACCCCGCATATCTGTTATGGTAACATGCGGATAATAGGCTTTAATCATAGCCACTCTGCGGGTACTGGATGTGCCCACCATTATTTTTTTACCATCTGTAATTTTGTTGTTCTTATTCAAACTAACCACTACATCATTGATTTTCTCTCTTTCAGTAAAAGCAATTAATTCAAAATTTTCACCCAAATCAGATTGTAAATCTTTGGCACTGTGAACAGCAATATCTATTTGACCGGAAAGCAATTGTTCTTCTAATTCTTCCGTGAAAACGCCTTTACTTCCTATTTTAGACAAGGCTACATTCAGAATTTTGTCGCCTTTAGTTTCTATTACTTTAATGTTGGTTTTGGCTCCAGCTTTTTTAAGTTTATCTTGAATAAAATAAGCTTGCCAAAGAGCTAGTTTGCTGCCTCTCGTCCCGATAATTATCTCCATTTAACTATTATTTATAAAAAATATGCACCCATCAACCCACAGGTAAAACCGCAAGCGAAACCTGCGATGACCTGTGCCGGATTATGTGCATTGAGTTTAAGTCTAGCCGAAATTACGAAGCCTCCAATCAAAAGGCTTATAAAAAAGGGAATATTTAGGTAGTTTTCTCCAAAATGTATGATTATGCCCATAAGACCACCAATAAGCCCTCCTACTCCTGCGGCGTGAGCACTTATTTGCCAGAACAAACTGATTACTGTGATAAGAATCAAAGCGGCTAATATGGCAGAAATTATGACGGAAGATTGTTGTAAACCGCTTTTGGTATAAAAGAAATAGGCCAGAAATGAAGTGCAAATAATACCAAAAAAATAAGGGAGCCGCCTGTCACTTAGCTCTTGTAAATGCATACTTTTTATACTTTTTCTTCGATAAAGCCATAGCACAAAAAGCCCTGGAAAAACAAGGGTATATGTACTTACAAAAAGTAAAATGATAATTCGGTATTTTATTGTCACACTTTCTAAACCCAACAAATAGGGAGTAAGAAAGTACAGCATGCCTAAAAGTATAGTGGGAATAATTCCCGGATGAAAAATATAGGATAAAAACCGGGCAAAAGATTTGCTCACAATTAAGCTTTTTGGTTAAGTTTCGCCCACAAATATAACTGCTTTACAGTTGTTTTCTCAACCTTGCCACCGGAATGTTAAGTTGTTCGCGATATTTGGCAACGGTTCGGCGGGCGATGTTGTAACCACGCTTTTTCAATTGCTTTTCCAGTTTATCATCCGAAAGAGGTGCATGTTTGGGCTCCGATTCGATTAATTCTTTCAAGATGTTTTTCACTTCGCGGCTTGATGCATCTTCACCCGAGTCGGTTGCGATACCTTCTGAGAAGAAATATTTTAAAGGATAAATACCAAAGTCTGTTTGCACTGATTTGCTGTTTGCCACACGCGAAATAGTGGAAATATCCATTTCAATTTGCTCGGCGATGTCTTTCAGAATCATCGGGCGAAGTTTTGTTTCATCACCATCCCAGAAAAATTCCTGTTGATATTTTACAATGGCTTCCATGGTGCGAAGCAAAGTTTGTTGTCTTTGTTTGATGGCATCAATAAACCATTTGGCTGCGTCTAATTTTTGTTTTACAAAAGTTACCGTTTCTTTTATGTGTTTATTTTGTTTGTCGCTTTTATCGTAGGTATCGAGCATATCTGAAAAAGAACGCGAAACTCTTAGTTCCGGTGCATTTCTCGAATTTAGCACGATATCCATTTTGCCATTATTATTGGTAACAATAAAATCAGGCATAAGATAAGCTGCTGCTGAATCTCCGTTTTCTACATTTCCTGGCTTTGGGTTTAGTCGGGTAATTAATAAAACCGATTCTTTTAATGAATCATTTTCGGTATTCAGTTTACGCTGAATGGTATCAAAATGTTTTTTGGTAAATTCTTCGAAATAGTTTTCAATGATACGAATTGCATTGATACATGTTTCGGTCTGGCAATTCATTCTTTTCAACTGAATAAGCAAACACTCCTGTAAATCTCTTGCCGCGATACCGGCAGGTTCAAATTTTTGAATTTTATACAGCACATGCTCTACTTCATCTTCAGATGCATAAATATTCTGACCAAAAGCCAAATCATTACAAATGGAGCGTACAGGCCGGCGAATGTAGCCGTCATCTTCAATACTTCCAATGAGCTGCTCACCGATAACAGTATCCCGCTCATTTAATTTTAAAAAACCTAATTGTTGTACCAATGATTCAGATAATGTATTGGTAGAAATAACCGGCGAAGTTTCGCGGTCATCATCCCAGCCATCACCGTACATTTTGTACCCCGAATAATCATCCTGGTTGATATACTCTTTTACATCCATACCGTCGTGATAATCCAAACTATCCAAACTGTCGTAATCAGAAAAATCGTCGCCGCTGTTATCTTCAAAGTCATCATAGCTATCATCAGCTTCTGATTTCTCCTCAAAATCTTTTCCTTCTTCCAATGCAGGATTGATCTCTAATTCTTCCTCGATTCTTTGTTCAAGCTCGGCTGTTGGAATTTGAAGTAGTTTTATAAACTGAATTTGCTGCGGTGATAATCGCTGCTGAAGTGATTGATTTAGGGTTAGTTTTTGCATCGTAAGTAAAGTTATATCATTCGTTATTAGGACTAATTTAAAAACATAAGTAACATGAACCGTGCCAAATTATTTTTAAATTATTTTTCTTAATGTGAAAAATCAATGAAAAATTAAATCAAATGCATTTTACAAATACCTAATAGGCTTGTATTTAACACTTTAAGTATATATCAAATTCTGTGCCTGATTTCTTTAGCATTTTACAAAAAAAAGCTCAAAAAACAATTTTTGAGCTAAATTTCTTACAAAACTGAGGTTATAAATTTATCTTACGGTAGCACCGTCAACATCTTAATCTGGGTTTCCATCCATTCTTTTTCGGGCTCTGAATCTGCCGTAATCCCACACCCTGAAAATAAGTTTATTTCATTATTTGCATACTTCATGGTGCGTAAATTTACATATATTCTTGATTCCTCATTTATGTTTACAGGGCCCAGAAAGCCGCTGTAATATTCCCGGTCATATTTCTCTGAATTGCGTATTATTTCAAGAGCTTTATCTTTCGGCATACCGCATACTGCCGAAGTAGGATGAAGCAGGTCCAGCATCACCGATCCCAGCTGTGGGAAATTTATTCCCCTCGTATTTACTTCAAAAATACTTTGTAAGTGAAGCAAATTTCCGGCATTTACTGTTCTTGGCCCAATTTCAGTATATTCCCTTACCCTGATTTTTTTAAAACAATTAATGATATACCTACCAACTAATGCCTGTTCTTCAATTTCTTTTTGAGTCCATAATGCCATTTTTTCAGATATGGTATTACCTGAACAATCACAGGAAGGCTGGGTACCAGCCAATGACATCGTTCTGAAAATCCCGTTGGCATCTTGCTCAACAAGTTTTTCGGGGGTTGCACCAACCCAGATCTCCTTTTGCCAGGGTAAATAAACGAGACTGATAAAAGCATTCGGATATTTAGAAGACAATTTTTGAAATTGAGAGATTGGATTAAATTTATTTAGAGGTATTACTTTTTTGTGTCGTGAAAGCACTACTTTTTCCAAATTCCCTGCTTTTATCAATGCAGTGGCATTGGATACCTTTTGAAGAAAATCAGACTTGTCTTTTACATTTTCCTCCGAGATATAATTTTCAGATGTAAAATCAATGGTGTTTCTTGTTGGATCTGAAAATTTAATATTTTCCATGCCAGGCAGATCTTTCACAATGCTTTCTTCAAAATCATGAAAAGACTGGTAATAATCCGCTTCAATAAATAAAGATTTTGTATCTGCATTTTCAAATGGGGCAAAGGCAAACCCCCCAGGCAGCTCTTCAAAGTCAATCTTGCGATAATTCTGAGATTTGTTCAGGCTATAAATCAGATGAAAATCAGGGCTGTTGGGCAATCGCCAAATTGCGGTTGGGTGATCAGTTTCCCATAAAGTATTTACAAGACTCCCGATACTTTTTTCAATGATATTATTATCAATACCAGTATACATATTTTTTTAGATGCCTGCTTCGGTTTTCAACTCTGTATTATTGTATTTTGATGGGCATTTTAATAAAATCTGATCTGCCTCAAAATAGTTATTTTCCAGGTTCATTTTTCCCACAACCACCACTTTTTCCGACTTTTCCATGTCTTGCGGCTTTGGTTTGTTTAAAATCACCTTAGATTCAAAATTCAAAGAATCTATCATAACAAATTCAAATCTGTTGGGGTCAATTTCAGGATGATACATCATTCCTGTGATTTCGCCATTTTGATCTTTCTTTAATTCTCCAACCACATGTACCGCTCCGTTGTTTCCGTTTTGTGCCAATTTTTTGGCTTCAGAAAAATCGGAATATGTGCTGGCATCGCCCACGGTGGCTATTATCATGGCAATTGCTACTGCAATTACCACCAAAGCTATTATACTAGATTTTTTCATATTATTTATTCAGATTTAAAATATACAGGCTTATTTTTCCAGCTTCCCGATCTTCTTATCCAACATAAATAAGTACAGCAGAATTCCAAAAAGTATAATTAATACTACAGCAATTACCACCCAGAACTTACCATCTGAGCGTAAATTATCAGCCATTTCGACATCAGCCTGAAGTATAATTGAAAATAACCAGCTTAAAAGTATCATTTTATATTTCTTGTTTTTTATAGATCAATAATTCAGTTCTGATTTTTAAAGATGTAATCCAGACGGCTAACAGAATCCAGCCGATTATAGCCGGATAAAATACCATTCTCATTTGGTTGTCCATATCGTATCTTCCAAATGCAGGATTCCCGCCATTACCGGGGTGCAAAGAATCGGTAAGACGAGGTAAAATCCAAACCAATGGCATAAATGTAGCGAAAGCAAATACATTATAAACCGCCGATAATCGGGCTTTTTTCTGTTCATCATCGAAAGATCCCCGCAACACAAAATAGGCAGAATAAATAAGCAATCCTATCTCAACCGCGATCAATTTGGGGTCTTTAGGCAGTGGGTCTCCCCATGTAAAGTTTCCCCAAACCATGCCGGTCAAAAAACCCAGCATACCAAATAAAATGGCAATATGTGCGAAGCTCATGGCATAAATATCATCGTCGATATTTCCTTTGCGAAGGTACTTAATAGAAAAAACCATTGAAGCGGACATAAGTGTCATCATGGCAAACCACATAGGAACATGGAAATACACATTGCGGATAGTTTCATTTAAAATTGGTTGCCTTGGTACTATTCCTGCCAAACCTTGAAATGCAGTATAAATCAACAAAACTGCTCCTAAAATTTTCCACCACCATTTTCTCATAATAAAATATTTAAATCAGGTTTTCCATAAAAATGGAAATAATATAAAACTTAATGCAATTACTATTGCATCTATACCCAGTAATGTAAGTATTTCATCAGTACTATTTGATCTTTCAAGTCCATCCATTGCATTTTTTGACAAGCGGATTAACATGATTAAAATTGGGATAATTACAGGAAAACTCAATAATGCCATTAGTGAAGAAGAATTATCGGCTTGAGATGCAATTGCCGACATTAAAGTAAGGCAAGCCGAAAAACCTAACGCACCAAGTACTACTGCAAGTAAATATAAAGCAAAATCCTGTACCGGATTACCCATAAATGCAGCAAAAATGAATATGCCAATTCCAGACAAAATAAGCATCAGAAAAAAATTATATACTATTTTGGCAATAATGAAATTCTCAGGACGAACAAGCAGGAAATAATAAATATTTCGATTTTTATTTTCCTGAGTAAAACTACGAGCGATGGCATTGATAGCCACAAACAATAGTATTATCCAAAATAAAGTATTCCAGGTGATAGGTTCAATTTGATTCACTTTAAGTTTGAAGCTCAGGTAACAAACGAACACGGTTGAAACCACGTAAAGCAACATACCATTGAAGGCGTATTTATTTCGCCACTCCAATTGTATATCTTTTAAGATCAATGCTTTTATTTCGTTCATTACGGCATATCCTACTGGATAGGCTACAAAAGTAACATGGAAATGCTATTTCATGCTAAAAGACTTAATGGATTTGTTTTTTTGTTCAATTATTTTATCTCTTATAACCGGAAAGCAAGGCATATCATTTATTTTTGAGAACTTTTATCAAAAACAATTTAATGAATAATTTTTCGGGTGTAATGTCATGTTTTGAGGCTTCATTTAAAACAACACCCGAAATAGTAGTCAGGGCCCCTGGCAGAATAAATCTTTTGGGCGAACATACGGATTACAATGAAGGCTTTGTGCTTCCCGCAGCTATTGATAAGGCCGTTTGGTTTATTTTTTCCCGAAACAATACCGGAAATGTTAAAATAGTCTCATCTGATTTGAATGAAGAAGTGGAATTACCAATTAATGAGCTTCAAAAATCAGAAAGTAGTTGGGCGAATTTCTTGCTGGGTGTTATCCATGTTTTGCAACAAAAAGGTTTTAAATTCAACTCTGGTTTTGATGTTTGTTTCGGGGGAAACATTCCTTTGGGAGCAGGCTTGTCTTCCTCAGCTGCTATAGAATCCGGCATGTGTATGGGGATCAATGAATTATTCAACCTGAATATTTCGAGGAAAGATATGGCCCTTATTGCCCAAAAAGCCGAGCATGAGTTTGCAGGAGTTAATTGTGGTATCATGGATATGTATGCTTCTATTTTTGGAAAAGAGAATCATCTGATCAAACTGGACTGTAAAAACATAAGTCACGAATACCTTCCTTTTGATTTTGAAAACTATAAAATTGTACTTTTTAATACCGGAGTTAAACATAATCTGGGTGATTCCGCTTATAATACCAGGCGATCGCAGTGTGAGCATGGTCTGGCCTTACTTAGTAATTATTACGATGGGCTAAGCAGTTTGAGAGATGTAAACCTAAGTATGCTGGAAAGTAAAGAGCAAGAATTTGATCCGGAAGTCTTTAAGAGATGTAAGTATGTGGTAAATGAAGCAGAAAGAATGACTCTGGCCACGCTTGCTCTGGAAAACAAAGATTTAGTTTCATTTGGAGCTTTGATGTATGAAACCCACAACGGCCTGAAAAACGAATATGAAGTAAGCTGCCCTGAACTTGATTTTTTAGTCGATTTGGTAAAAAAAGAATCCGGCGTATTGGGTGCCCGTATGATGGGAGGTGGCTTTGGAGGGTGCACGATAAATATTATTGAAAAATCAAAAATCAAAGAAATCCGGCAAAGGGTTTCCGAAAAATATGAATTAGCTTATGGTTTTATCCCCGAAATTTATGAAGTTCTGATTTCGGAAGGATGCACCGTAGAAAAAGCATAATTAAATTACATAATGCTTCTTTAAATCAAATAGATGATCAGAACGACGAATATTGAAAAACTAAAAACGGAAGAATTTGATGTCTTGATTATCGGAGCAGGTGCAAGCGGAGCAGGATCTGCATTGGATGCAACATTACGAGGCATGAAAGTGGCACTTATTGATCGGGGTGATTTTGTATCTGAAACTTCTTCCAAATCCACAAAACTTATTCATGGAGGAGTAAGATACCTGGAACAAGCCTTTAAAAACCTGGATTTTGGCCAATTAAAACAAGTAAGGCATGGACTGGAGGAACGTCATTTCTTGCTCAATCTGGCTCCTCACCTCGCTAGTCCACTGGGTCTGCTTACACCGGTATTTAGTTGGGTCGAAGGATTCTATTATACCATTGGATTAAAAATATACGCACTGTTTGCTAAAGGAGATTCCCTTCCTGGTGCTCGCTGGCTTTCTAAAAAAGAGACGCAGCAACGCATGCCAGGTATAACTGCAAATTTTCATAGTTCTGTTTTGTATTATGACGGACAGTTTGACGACGCCCGCTATTGCCTTGCCATGGTTGGCACCGCAGCAGAATCAGGGGCTACGGTTGTTAATTACGTAAAATTTCAAAATTTCATCAAAGATGACAACGGCAAACTAAAGATGGCTGAAGTACTGGACCTTCAGTCCGGTGAAAAATTCAAAATTCACGCAAAGGTATTTTTAAACTGCACCGGGCCATTTTCCGATACGGTGCGTATTAATGCCGATCCGGAAGAAGAACCCCGTATGCGGCCGGCAAAAGGGGTTCATATAGTTTTTCCAGATAAATTCGTTCGATCTAAAGATGCGATGTTAATTCCTGAAACCAGCGATGGTCGTGTTGTTTTTGTAAAACCTTTAGAAGGAATGGTAATGGCTGGCACCACCGATACGGCTTACAATGAATTGGAAAAAGAACCTAAACTGGTATCGGATGAGGTGGATTATTTATTAGAAACGTTAAAACCTTTTTTGAAAAAAGTACCTGAAAGGTCTGATATAAAAGCAGGCTTTGCAGGTATACGACCTTTGCTTGCTCCAAAAAAATCAAATAGAAAAGATACTAAAAGCCTTCTTCGCGATCATGAAGTGGAATTTGATGAAAGATCCGGACTGATAAGTTTGTTAGGCGGCAAATGGACAACTTACCGTTTAATGGCACGAGATGCGGTGGATTTTGTTGCCGGTAAACTGGGAAATAATAATCCTTGCCTCACCGAAGACCATAAATTAATTGGCTTTGTCGGCTCTGATTTTGATTTAAAAACATTCCATTCTACAGCTGGAGAATTGGGAGTTGAAAAAGTAAGCCGGGAACATTTGCTGGCCAAATACGGTAGCAAGGCTGTTGAATTAGTGTATCTGGTAAAAACAGATACTTCTTTGGCAAAATTAATTCATCCGGATTTCGCCTATATTCAGGCAGAAGTCGTATATGCCATAAGAAAGGAAATGGCTATAACATTACGAGATTTTTTTGCCAGAAGGATAAAAATGGAACTTACAGATTGGGCTGCTTGTATCCAAAGCTTGCCCACAGTGGCAGGTATTTTTAAAAGGGAAAATGGCTGGTCCGATTCTAAAACAGAACTATCCATTTCTGAATATAGTGAAATTATCTGCGATCTCGCCAATTCGGCAGCTATAGAAATCTGAAAATATGACGAAAATTCTATTTTTGAAAGAACGAATTCTATTAGCTTTGTGTTTTATTTAAACTAATTCTAAATAAAAATTGAAAGAGGCGGTTTTGACATTAGCAGATATTCCAAAAGGCGGGCGGGCATCCGTAGTTTCTTTTGCGGATATTCCACTGTCATTAAAGCTTATGGAAATGGGGTTTTTCCCCGGAACAGAAATAAGAGTAGATTGTGAAGCTCCTTTGGGTTGTCCTGTATGCATAACCCTAGACGGCGATTATCACATCACTTTAAGGAAATCTGAAGCTGAAACCATTGCTGTAACGCCACTCTGAACTATTTACCTGTGGGAATTTCAAAAAACATGAAAGTAGCTTTACTCGGAAATCCCAATTCAGGAAAATCATCCTTATTTAACCATTTGACTGGCTTGCGTCAGAAAATCGGCAATTTCCCTGGCGTCACTGTTGATAAAAAAATTGGTTTTTGTAAGCTAAAGACAGATACCGAAGTAGAAATAATAGACCTTCCTGGCACATACAGTATATACCCAAATTCTCTTGACGAACAAGTAGTGCTTGAAGTATTGGCTGATCCCAATAATCCAGACTATCCCGATCTTGCTGTGGTTGTTCTGGATGCCTCTAACCTGAAGCGAAATATGCTCCTTTTTGAGCAGGTAAGCGATTTAGGAATTCCTTGTGTTTTGGCATTAAACATGCTGGATGCTGCAATGGAACTAGGCATTGTGATTGATTCTTTTAAATTAAGCAAACTTATCGGTGTACCAGTTGTAGAAATAAACGCTCGCGAAGGAATAGGTCTGGAAGGATTAAAACTGATAATATTTCAACAATTACAAAAACCGGAATTGCATTTAAATCTGGAAATTGTTGATTCTGAAAAGCAAAAGGTTACCGATCAGATAAAAGAAAAATTTAACCTCAAGAATAGGTATCTGGCCATACAATACCTCGCACAGTCGCCTAAATTGACTTTTTTAGGTTTTGAAAAACAAAAAGAATTACAAAAATTAGCCCTCGATTCAAACTTCGATCCCGATCGTTTTCAATCATTGGATACTATGCTGCGTTATCAGGATATCAAAGGTACGCTTGATCAGGTAATGGAGGTGAGTGGGGAAAGAAAAATTTCCCGTACCGACAAAATCGATAAAGTATTGTTGCATAAAACCTGGGGGTATGTCATTTTCCTCTTGGTTCTATTCATCATTTTTCAATCTGTGTTTGCATTGGCATCTTATCCTATGGATCTTATAGATGCCGGTATTGGAGGATTTTCTGACTGGATCAGTTCGGTTTTACCGCACGGAAAAATTACGGATTTAATTACCGATGGGATTATTGCCGGAGTAGGTGGAGTCTTAATCTTTATTCCACAAATAGCTTTTCTTTTTGTGCTTATTTCCATCCTGGAAGAGTCGGGTTATATGGCCCGTGTGGTTGTTTTAATGGACAAACTTATTCGTAAGTTTGGCTTGAGCGGGAAAAGCGTTGTACCATTAATAAGCAGCATGGCCTGTGCTGTACCAGCTATAATGAGTGCCCGTACTATCGGAAATTGGAAAGACAGGCTCATAACCATTATGGTGACACCACTTATGAGTTGCTCTGCCCGATTACCCATATACACTATTATGATTGCCCTTGTGGTACCCGACACCAAAATTCTCGGCTTTTTTGGCCTGCAGGGATTGGTTTTAATGGGTCTTTATTTATTAGGTTTCTTATCTGCATTATTAGCTGGCTGGGTTATGAAGTGGATGTTGAAATCAAAAGAAAGGAGTTATTTTGTGATGGAATTGCCAACTTACAAACGTCCCAGATGGTCACAAGTAGCTTATACCGTGTATGAGAAAGTGAAAACATTCGTATTTGAAGCAGGTAAAGTTATTATGGCTATTTCAGTAATACTTTGGGTGCTATCTTCTTACGGTCCTGGCGAAGATTTTAAAATTGCAGAAAAAAAGGTTGTAATTGAAAACCCAAACCTGACGGGCGATAAATTAGAAAACAAAATTTCTTCTTATAAACTTCAACATTCCTATGCGGGCAAATTTGGCCAGTTTATCGAGCCAGCAATTAAGCCATTGGGCTACGACTGGAAAATAGGCATAGCCTTAATTACTTCATTTGCAGCCCGTGAAGTTTTTGTTGGTACCATGTCTACAATATATAGCATTGGTGCAGATGTGGAAGATGAAAACACAATTAAATCCAGATTGAAAAGAGAGGTGAATCCCGAAACGGGCAAGCCCGTATTTGATGTTGCAACTTCCTTCTCGCTACTTATTTTCTATGTATTTGCCATGATGTGTATGAGCACCCTGGCCGTGGTTTACCGCGAAACCAAGGGATGGAAATGGCCCCTGATTCAATTGGGTTACATGTCGGCACTGGCTTATATCTCCGCTTTTTTGGTGTATCAGTTGTTGAAATAATTGTTTATTTTTGTGAATCACGCATTTTTATAAGTGGAAATAACCGATATCAATCAACTTGATTTTACTAAAAAGTATTCCTACGCGGATTATTTACTTTGGAAATTTGATTAAAAACTTGAATTGATAAAGGGAAAAATCTTTAATATGTTGCCGGTACCAAGCCGACGTCATCAGGAAATCTCTCGGGATTTATTTCGTGAAATGGACAAGTTTTTATTTGGTAAGTCTTGCAATATCTACCTTGCCCCTTTTGATGTTCGACTTTCGGAAAAAAGCGTTCAAGAGAAAGAAATTACAAGCGTGGTTTAATCTGATCTATGCATTATTGCGATGAAACTAAATTGTGCGATCGAGGCTGTATTGGTGCACCTGATTTAAATTGGAAATACTCTCACCTGGTAATTCTTCCAAAGAAATGAAGGATAAATTTGAATTGTATCAGGAAAACGGCGTGAGAGAATATTGGATTATGGAGCCTCTGGATGAATTCATCATTGTATATTACTTCAATGAATCCGGAAAATACGTAGGCTTACCTCCTGCCACAAAAAATATTAAGTCAGTAATTTTTCCTCAATTGGATTTCGAACTTACGGGTATTTTACAAAATTAACCCCAAAGAATATCCAGGGTATAGTCTGAACCTTCCAAACACCAAAAATCTCCTTTAATATATCGGTAATTCAGATTCACATTGGCCATCCTTTGCATTTGATCGTCACTCAATTCGATATCAGCTGCTTCCAGGTTTTCCTTTAATCTGTCTTTATTTACTGACTTAGGTATAGGCGAAGTGCCTCGGTTTACTGCCCAGGCCAGCATTACCTGTGCTTTTGAACAATTCAACTCGTATGCTATTTCGGCAATGGTATCATTCTCAAAAAGTTTGGGCTCTCCCTCTAAAATCCTGTTTGCGGGGCGATCAGCAGACCCCAAGGGTGAATAGCCTGTCATAAGAATATTTTGAGAATCACAGTAGGCCTTAAGTTCATTTTGTTGTAAAAATGGATGCATTTCCACCTGATTCATTTCGGGTTTAATGCCGGTGTTTTTACTTACTTCACCAAGTTTAGAAATACTAAAGTTAGAAACTCCGATATGTTTGGTCAGTCCATTTTCTTTCAAACCGATCATACCTTCCCAGGTATTGGTAAGTGTGGTTTCTTTCAGGCTTACCAAATGACTGCCTTCTGTAGGGTAGTTTATTTCATCTTTTAATACCACCGGCCAGTGAATCAGGTAAAGATCCAAGTAGTCAAGCTGCAAATCCTTTAGGGTATTAAGAATAGCACCTTCAGCTTGCTCTTTACGGTGGCGGTTATTCCATAGTTTGGATGTAATCCAGAGCTCTTCTCTTTTTACTTCTCCTCCGGAAATGGCATCGGCTATTGCCTGACCAATCTCGGCTTCGTTGAAATACAGAAATGCACAATCAAAATGACGGTAGCCCAATTCGATCGAATCTCTGACAGCTTTATAAACTTCACCTTTTGCCGATTTCCAGGTTCCTAATCCCAGTGCAGGCATTTTATCACCGTTTGCGTAATTCAGGTATTTCATATTTTTAATGATAAGATATAAATGATAAATTATGAGTTTAATATATTGCTAAAAAGTAGCTAATGTGAACTAATCTTTCATTTTCGTACTTCAAATTACCCACTTAAAATGTCTAATTTCCCACTTCAGATTTAGTGCTTCCCACTTCCAGCTTCCCACTTCGCTCTTCCTACTTCACCGAAAAGCCACCTTCAAAATCTCAACCGCCTGCTCCACATTCGCTCTTTGCGTTCCGAAATTAAGTCTAAAATAGCCATTTCCTTTGAATTGATAGCCACCAGAAACACCAAGGCCGTATTTCAAAAGATATTCTTCCGGATTGGGTATATCATCTCGTTCAACTTTTATCCAGGCAAGGTAGGTTGCCTCCAGTGATTCCATTGAAATGCCTGGAATTTTATTCACTTCTGACAGCAGATAATCGTGATTTCCTTTGAGGTACTTTATCAATTCTTGCCGCCAGTTTTCGCCGTATTCATAAGCGGCAATCATGGTTTCGAATGCAAAAGCCGACATATGCGGCATAATACCGAAGCAAGCCTTTGTGAATTTCTCTCTTATTTCTGCATTGGGAATAACAGCAAACGAACCGCCCAAACCGGCAATATTGAAAGTTTTGCTGGGAGCCAATAAGCTTATACTTTGATTTTCTATTTCGCTATTTAGTGATGCCGCCGAAATGTGCTTTTTATTTTTATCCAATATTAAATCGCAGTGTATTTCATCAGAAACTAGTACCAGGTTGTTTTTCAGGCAAAAATCGACCAATTTGTGTAACTCTTCTTTAGAAAAAACACGGCCATTTGGATTGTGAGGATTGCACAACATGTAAATTTTCGTACCCAACTCCAGGTTTTCCTGCATAGCTTCAAAATCCATTTCCCATTGATTATTCGTCCAAACAAAAGGCACTTCTATGGTTTTTTTTTCAATGGACTTAGAGGCCAAACTCAGGTGATAATATACAGGAGTGGAGGTCATTATAGAAAAGTCTTCTGTACTTTCGAATATTCTTGCCGAGGCATGCAAGCCGGGCACCAAACCGGGTAAAAGTACTATCCAATCCGCTTTTATGTCCCAATCATGCCTTTCTTTGAGCCTTTTTACAATTATATCGTTTAGTTTATCAGGCGATTTAGCATATCCATAAACCCCGGAATCAGTTAATTTTTGCAAGGCCGCTTTAATTTCTACAGGACTTTCAAAATCCATATCAGCAACCCACATAGGCAATACCGAATCATCGTATTTATCCCATTTAAAGCTATTGGTATTTTTTCTGGATATTATTTTGTCGAAATTAAAGCTCATTTAATTGGTTTTTTACAAAGAAATGGAAGAATCAATTGATCTAAAAATAATTACAGCTTTAATTTATAAACCTGATTTGTCCTTTTTTTTAAGCCCTTCTTCAAGAATCCCAACTTTTTCTTAACTTCACCTTTCCAACCTGAAATAATAAAATGAACAGAAATACCTTCCTGAAAACATCTGCTTTGGCAACTGCCGGGCTTGCGTCAACTCCATTTATCACCTATTCCAAAGCATCCAAATACAAATTGGCATTGATTGGCACCGGTTGGTGGGGTACTAATATCCTGCGTGAGGCGGTGGCTTCGGGCCAGGTAGAAGTGATAGCTTTATGTGATGTAGATGATGCACAACTCAAAAAGTGCGAGGAAGAGCTGGCAAAATGGTGCACCGATAAGCCAAAACGATACAAGGATTTCAGGGAATGTATTCACCAGGCTAAGCCAGAAATTGTTATAAATGCAACACCCGATCATTGGCATGCCTTAATTGCCATAGAAGCTTTGAAAAACGATGCTCATGTTTTTCTGGAAAAACCCATTTCACATACACTGAAAGAGGGAACAGCTATTGAAAAAGCTGCCCGTGACACGAAAAAGATTTGTATTGTGGACTTTCATCGCAGGTACTCGCCTCATAATGTGAGCGGTATGGAATTTTTGAAATCGGGGAAAGTGGGACAAATAAAAGAAGTAAGGGCTTTTGTTAATTACAATTGGGGGAATAATCCGCAAAAAGGCAATACTGTAATTCCAGATGGATTAGATTGGAATATGTGGTGCGGGCCGGCTCCGCTGGTCGATTATAACAGTCAGATTCACCCACGTAGCTGGAGGCAACAACGAGATTTTGCAAATGGCCAATTGGGCGATTGGGGACCGCATTGGTTTGATCAGATTTTGTGGTGGACAGAGGAGATTGCTCCAAAGAATGTCTATTCCATTTCAACTAAAAAGTCAAAAGATAATATTCAAAATACACCAGAAAATCAGTTGGTTACTTTCGAATTTGAAGATTTCATCTGTTTCTGGGAGCATAGCACTTTCAATAGTCGTCCGGTTCAGCAAGGTGAGAATGTGGGTGTTTATTTTCACGGTACCGAAGGTACTTTCCACATGGGATGGCAAAAAGGATGGACATTTTACCCGACTAACAGAAATGCAACGGTAATTCACGGAGATCCACAATTAGATTTGCCGGACCAACAGAATATAAAACTCGTTTGGGCTGATTTGCTTAATTCCATAAAAACAGGAAAATTACCTCATGCCGATATTGCTCATGGCCGTCAGGCAACCAATATGTGTATGCTAGGCATGTTATCCGAAAAACTAGGGAGAAGTATAGCCTGGGATCATGAGAAAGATAGCGTAATCGGTGATGACGAAGCCAATAAGCTACTTTTGCGTAATTATCGGGGTCAATGGAAATATCCGGTTTAGGTAGTTCCGACATTTGATGCAACATTTCGCAATTCTCTGTTTCTTTTATTTTGAATGCTGGAATGTGATAAATCATGAAAAATTTGCACCTTTTTATTTTTATAATCTTACTTTTTTCTTTCAACACAATAATTGCCCAATCGAAAGCTGAAAAAGCAATAGAAAAGGTTAAGGAATTAGAAGAATTGTATTGGAATAAAGGAGATATAGACGGCTATGTAAGTCTTTATGCACCCGAATCAAATACCCGAATGATCTATAAAGGAGGAGAAGGTGTAGTAATGGGGAAAGAAAATATCCTGGCGTTTTACCAAAAATACTGGCCGAAAGATAAAATGGGAACCTTGAAATTAGATTACGATAAACTGGAGAAAGTTTCGAATAAATATTACTATGTTTCAGGCTTTTTCCACGTTAGTTATCCCGATAAAAAGGCGGTAGTTGGTCGTTTTTCCGGACTTATGAAAAAGATTAAAGGGAAATGGTATTTGTACACCGATCATTCAGGTTGAAAATTTAATTTACAGTCAGATCTGTAAAATTCTGGATTCTAACTTTAAATCGAGGTCGATCCCCATCTGTTAATACTGTAATAGAATTCGAAACAGATTGGCCATTACCTAAAATATAACCAGCATGAATATTTTCGGTTATACTGCCAGTTTTCCCGTCTGCTTTTGTGATAGAATGTGTATATGGAACCGTAAAGGATCTCGCTTTAAGATTGCCACCTTTTGCACTTAATCTTTTTCCATTGGCATTTATACATTCAAACCGGGCAATAGCGGCCGGGTCGCCTTCAAAAAGGTTTAAAATCTGATTTCGCTGAATATAAATCAATGCACAACCACTTTTATTTGTAGCCATTAATGCCACTTCATAGCGATTGTATTCTTTAACCGTAGTTTCATTAGTGATGGCAAAAGAATACTCCACTCCGTTATTCATAAATGGCTCATTTTCAATCACATCGAAATATCCCTGAGCCAAAACAATGGCAGGAAATATAAAATAAATCAGAGTCAGAATTTTTTTCATGAATTTAAGGGCTTCTTTTTGTTAAGACCAATCTAAATAAAATACTTTACAATTAAAAAATTTGAACAAAGCCAAAAAGAAGCTTTCCAAATTTTCGGATAACATTAATAGTACTGTTTCGTTAAAAATACTGGAACAATTATTGCACTATCTGCTCTTGAAAATTCAAAATTTATGGTTAAATATTTCGTAATAATATGTTTCTCTGTAATTCCTTTTTGGGGTAGTTGTCAAGCTCCTGAGTCCTTAAATCCAGACATTTTTTATAAAAAATTCAAAACAGCAGCTTCACCTGTTTTAATAGACTTAAGAGATCAGAAATCATTTGAGAGGGCACACTTAAAAAATGCAGTTAATATTGACTACGATGAGGAAGACTTTGAAGAAACTTTTAAATCCATAGTACCCAAGAACAGACAAATATTTGTTTATTGCTTTACTGGTGATGTCAGCGAGGAAGCTGGCTATTTTCTAGAGGACATTGGCTATAAAGATGTTATAGTTTTGCATGGAGGGTTTTCTGCCTGGACTTCCTCAAGCAAACCATACGTTTCAGGTTTGGCAAATACCGAACCGATTGCGGCTTTTACCGTGCGTGATATGGAAAATATTATCAGACATAATCAAAATATTCTTGTTTTTCTGCAAACTCCCACATGTGTTTATTGCAAAAAAATGGATCCAATGATTAAAAAGCTGACCTCTGAAAAATCGCTCAAACTACAAAAAATAGATATCGCCAAAAATCAAAATATTGCCGAATTCTACGAAACAAATGAAACACCTACTTTTATCCTTTATAAGGCTGGCAAACAAATTTGGAAGTCAAAAGGTGATCTAACCGAAGCAGAATTTAAACTTGCACTTAAGCGATCGGGTATGTAGCTCCGGTTTCTTTTCTATATCTTTGTGGTCAATCAAAAATAAACCGGAATGATTGCATACCTGCAAGGTCGGCTTGCCCACAAAGAACCCACTCATATAATTATAGATGTAAACGGAGTGGGGTATTTTGTAAAAATTTCCTTACAAACGTATTCGGCACTTCACCAAAGTGATGAATTAGTAAAATTGCACACGCTCCTGATTATCCGGGAAGATGCACATACCCTTTATGGTTTTTCAAAAATCGAGGAAAAAGAACTTTTCGAAAATCTGATTTCTGTTTCCGGAATTGGGCCTTCTATTGCCATAGTAATGCTATCTTCTTTGAGTTCTGGCGAAATAATTCAAGCCATAATTTCTGAAGATCTCCGGACCATTCAGGGGATTAAAGGTATTGGAGCAAAAACAGCACAAAGAGCAATCATAGAATTAAAAGACAAGCTCAAAAAAGACCTGGTAGCAACCGGCATAAACCCGACGATGTTTGCAGGTCAAAACTTAACCTTACGAAGTGAAGCCCTTACAGCACTGGTTACATTAGGTATTCCAAAACCAGCCGCTGAAAAAAATGTAGACAGTATTTTAAAGCGAACCGGAGGTGATATCACCCTGGAGGAGCTCATAAAACTGGCCTTACGCTAAGCATAATAATGGTTAAAAATCAATCCAGTTAATAAATTAAGCGTTTTTATCTGCCTCCTTTAGAATATTGGCAAGATATTAGTCGTTTAAGTCAAATATATAATCAAAACTAAGGAAGAATTCAGTTCTTTATGATTTTGAACTTAACTAAACTGTTACTCAATCGATCTTTCCATATACTGGTTTTTGCACTGGTTACATTGAGTTTGAATGCCCAGGTGATTGACCGTACGGTTGTTCCTGTAGATACAAGTCTGAAAAAAAGTGGACCATTTCCGGCCTACCGTTGGAAAGACACTTACCTCAATCGCTTTTCGCTGGATTTACCCAAATCACCTTTGCTAAATATTTTCCCCGATAGCCTCAAAACCTGGGTTTTATACAATCCTCAGTCAGAA
>JAHEBN010000041.1 GCA_024645245.1 Jiulongibacter sp.
TAAGAACCGAAGATCAGCCTGCCGATTCGTTACAAGCTTTGACAGCCAAAGTAGTAAAACTTTCTGCCGATATGAAACTTTTTGCCGAGCCGGTAAGAGATCTTCTGGTGGTTGATGCCAATGGAAGACCCTATAATTCAGGTGAGCACAATGAGCGTTTCTTCGAAGCATCGTGGGTGCATAAATACAAAGACAAATACTATTTCACCTATTCTACGGGTGATACGCATTTTATCAATTATGCCATCGGTGATAATCCATACGGGCCGTTTACGTACAAAGGTGTGGTGCTAAATCCGGTAGAAGGTTGGACGAATCACCATTCTATTGTAGAATTCGGTGGCAAATGGTATATTTTCTATCACGACACCCAGCTTTCGGGTAAAACTCATTTAAGAAATATAAAAGTTTCTGAATTGCACCACAATGTCGATGGTACAATTGAAACGATCACAGCGTATAAATAAAAATGAAGCAAAAAAGGTATTTCCTTAATGAATATCGTTTAGTTAAGTCTCCTTATTCCTTCTCAATTGGAGAGGGATTAAGGGTGAGGTTAAGATAAATTGCTTAATTAAACGACATTATTTCCTGTTTTGTAAATCAGGAAGTCGTTTTTAACGTAGTTTTACCAAACAGCTCATCCAATTTTAGGGTACGATACTCAAAAATGCCGATGAGCTGTTTTTTTATAAATAAGTCATAAGCCAGATAGCCTAATGGGCCAAATGGTATTTTAAAACTTACCCGATCGAGCATTTTAACTCCATCTGCCGTTTTTTCGAAATGATGCTCATGATGCCACATGCTGTAAGGCCCGAATCGCTGTTCATCCACAAATACCTTTTTGTCTTCCACATGCGTGATTTCGGTTACCCAACTAGTTCGAATCCCTGGTAAAATCCCAACATTATAGCTAATAATCTGCCCGGAATAAGCTTTTTCCTCATTTCGGCTGGTTATTTCAAAACCCATGTGAGGGGGTGTAATTTTTTGTAAATTTTTGGGGGATGAAAAGAAATCCCAAGCCTCTACCAAGCCAAGTGGAAGCTCAGTTCGGGTTTCCAATGTATATATTCCGGAGTGTTTTCTGAAAGTTATCATTATTTTAAATATATAATGATTTAACCATTATCGGGCGAAAATGTTTGGTTTTATAAACAGACATAGAAAATAAAATCCCCGGGCCAAAAGACCCGGGGATTTCAAACATATTGATTTAGAAAGATAAATTCAGACTTTCCAAACCCAGCCAAACGAATCCTCTACTTTTCCGGTCCGGATGTCATTTAAAGCATTTTTCAATTTTGATGAAATTGAATCAGTGGTAATTTCCGGCAATTGATAATCCGTACCTTCAAACCCTATTGCAGAGAAAGGGGAAACCACTACAGCAGTACCGGCACCAAAAGCTTCGGTTACACTTCCATCTTTTATTCCTTCGATAATTTCAACAACAGATACTTTTCTTTCTTCCACAACTATGCCAAGACTTCCCGCAATTTGAATTAATGTATCACGTGTAATACCTTTAAGTATCGTGCTCGAAGTGGCAGGAGTAATTAATTTGCCGTCTTTTACAAAGAAAGCATTCATCGTACCCGACTCTTCAAAATATTTGTGTTCTTTGGCATCAGTCCAAAGTAACTGGGTATATCCTTGTTGTTGAGCAAGTTTGGCAGGATAAAGGGAAGCAGCATAATTACCGGCACATTTAGCATAACCCACACCACCTTCTGCAGCACGTATGAATTCTGTCTCCACTTTTACTTTCGGTGCTCCGCTATAATATTTTCCAGCCGGACTCATAATTATCATGAAACGGTAATTCAATGACGGCCTTACACCCAGATACACATCCGACGCAAACATAAATGGCCTTAAATAAAGTGAATTGTCTTCGCCCTGAGGTACCCATGCTGCATCTAATCGGAGCAATTCTTCCAGCCCGCCAATAAAGATATCCTCGGGTACCTGAGCCATGCACATACGCTCGGCTGAAATATTGAAACGCTTAAAGTTTTCTAAAGGGCGAAACATTCTAACTCCACCTTCATCATCCTTAAATGCTTTCATCCCTTCAAATATAGATTGCCCGTAATGCAGAGAAGCGAGTGCAGGATTAAATCCAATTTCTCCAAATGGGATTATTTCAGGTGTTTGCCAGATGCCATTGACGCAGTCAGCAATGAGCATGTGATCGGTAAATAACGAACCGAAAACAATGTTTTGAGGATCTAACTGATTGATTCTACTCTCTTTTACATGAGTGATTTTGATGGCTGTCTGCTCGGCGATCATAATTGAAATTATTTTAGTTTACTTTAGAATTTCAAAAACCAAACCATATTTTCGTTGGGAAATGATTTTCAGACGCAATTTTCATAAATAATTACTTACAGGCAAGTATTTTAGAAAAAAATAGTTGTTTTGACAACTATTTTTTTCTAAGTAGATATTTTCGGTGAATATTAAATAGCTTTTTTGTAACTGAGTGTTTACTTTTTGTGCCGATTATTTAAATGGCACTTTTTCCACCCACATGTCTTTTCTGTCTAAAAGGGTATTCCCTGTAATCGATTCGTTTAGAAGAGGCACAAATTTTTCAGATGGTGAAACACGACTTTGTCTATCTGTAGAAAAAATATCTGCTCCAAACATATCCTTCAGGGTTGCATTGAGCAGGGTTTCTTTTGTATCGCCGAATTCTTTAAATGGCAACAGGTTATCGGCTACTTCAACATCGGGTAAAAAGCCTGTTTTAGTTCCATATTCTGATTCACCCAAAGCATTAACTGTTTTTAAAACAATTGGTTGCATTCCCCAATTCCACCGGGCAGGTGTATTGTCATCCGAAATGGTTATTGAACCCACATTTTTGCCATAAGTATGTGCTCCAATTAATCTTACATCCATAAACGGCTTTAAATTATTTATAAGTAACTCACTCGCAGAAGCGGATCCGTTTGATACAAGGAAATATACTCTATTCAGGGTTCCGGGATTATTTAAGGTTCCAACATTACTATTGCTGGTGAAAAAATTCGTATCGAATACATTTGCTCCGCCCTGATCTTTTCTCAATTTGGTTTGTTTGTCATTCCAAATTTGCCTGGTCATCAATTGATTTGGATTCAGATTTTTTACAATTAATGAACTCAATAATTCTGAACTGCTGATATATCCACCGGGGTTGTATCTCAAATCAACCACAAGTTCATCTATTGCACTTGATTTGAACTCTTTAAACATATTATTTAAATCGCGATCATTTGATGTTAAAAATTGAGTGTAAACGAAATAGCCAATTTTTTTTCCTTCAAATGGTAATATGGTGTAGTACTGAAGGGCATTTGTTTGAGTAACTTCTTTGGTAATATTATGTGTAACTTCAGTTGAATTAATAGTTCCATTCTCGTATTTACCCATGGTTACCGTTACAGTTTCCACATTGAGAGCGGCTTGATAGTTTGCAGGAGTAAGGTCTTCTCCATTTATTTTCGTAATAAAATCTCCCCTTTTGATTCCTGCTCTTTCGGCAGCACTATTTTTTAAAGTGTATTGTATTGCAAATGCCACACGTGTTTTTTCATCATTGGCATAATAGGGCTGGTATTTCCAGCCAAATACCCGATTTAAACCATTAAGAGAATTTCTCAATTCTTCTGCACTGGCCTGGATCCAGGAAAAACGATCTGTTTCACCGTAATTAAATAAAAGAGTTTTGAAATAGGCTTCTGGTTCTAATAAAATGTTGGTGGCTGAAATTTCCGGCATTTCCGCTTCCCACAGATAATAATCTTTCAATTGCGAATAAATCCAATTATTAACATCGGCATTCGGAAAAGTGGTATTGGTATTTTCATCTCCCGGCACAATCGGATCCACCATTTTTTTTCGGCAAGCCGTAAAAACAAATAAGACCAGAAGCGAAGTGTAAACTATTTTGTACTTAAACATGCTAATTGAATTTTCCTGAAAATAATCATCACAAATTTAAACGATATACGGTAAAAACTGTTTTATGGCTGCTTAAATTTATATTACCCTTTTTTTAAAAAAAATAAAAAATTGAATTTCGAGTATTAATAAAATGCTACTAACTTTAAATACGAGATAATTTTTAAAAAGATATTTCTCTTAAATTTTGTTTATTTCATAAAAAATATAACTTTGCAAAGCACCTGAAATATTAATCTAAACCCAAGATATAACCTAAGGGATTTTATGGGAATTAACGTTCGCCTTCGAAAAGGTTTCGACATTAAACTGGCAGGAAAAGCATTAAATGATATTACAGAAATTCCCGCATCTGATATTTTCGCAGTAAAACCGACAGACTTTCAGTCACTTACTCCAAAACTTCTTGTAAAACAAGGCGATGAAATATTGGCTGGTCAGGCCTTATTTTACGATAAGTCTAATCCAGAAATTAATTTCCCCTCACCGGTAAGTGGTGAGGTTTTGGAAATTGTGAGAGGAGACAAACGGAAGGTTTTGGCAGTGAAAATTCTTGCTGATAAAGAAACGAAAAATATTAAAGTCAAAATTCCGGAAGTTTTGGATATTGATGGCATTCGAAACACAATCGCTGCTGCTAATCTCTGGCCGGTTTTTCGACAAAGACCTTTTGCTGTAATTGTTGATCCGGCCGATACGCCCAAAGCTATTTTTGTAAGTACTTTTGATTCGGCTCCCTTAGCTCCTGATTTAAGCTATGTGATAAACCAAAACAGGCAGGCATTTGATAAAGGACTTGAAGTACTCAATATATTAAGTGGTAAAAATTTGCAGGTTGGGGTTTCTGGTGAAAATGGACTTAAGGATATTAAATCAGGCGAAGTTAATTCCTTCTCTGGTCCGCATCCTGCAGGTAATGTGGGAATTCAAATTCACCATGTGTCTCCGGTTAAGGCAGGTGAGAAAGTTTGGTATGTCGATGCTCAGGATGTAGTTGTTATTGGGAAATTGTTTAGGGATGGTATTTATGACGCTACCCGAATAGTACCTATTACAGGTTCTGAAATTAATGACCCGAAATACTTGCAATTAAAAGTTGGTCAATCCTTGAGCGGTGTTTATCAGAAATTGGTTAAAGGTAATAATGTACGTTTTATTCAAGGTAATGTACTCAGCGGAGCCATGTCGCACCCCGAAGATTATTTGTCTTTTTATACCTCGCAACTGACGGCGATTCCGGAAGGCGATCAACCGGAATTTCTGGGATGGCTGTTGCCATCTGCGGGAAAATTAAGTTTATCCCGTACATTTTTCTCATGGCTAATGCCCGGAAAAATTTATGATCTCGACACTAATATGCATGGTGAAGAGCGGGCATTCGTCATGAGTGGTCAATATGAAAAGGTTTTACCAATGAATATTTACCCGGTGCATTTATTGAAATCAATTTTGGCTAAAGATATTGAACGAATGGAGGCACTTGGTATTTATGAAATTGCGGAAGAAGATTTTGCTCTGTGTGAATTTGTATGCACTTCTAAAATAAATGTTCAGGAAATAGTAAGAGATGGGCTTGATCTAATGCGATCTGAAGTTTAATCTTTTTCAAAATTTAAAGAAATTATAAAAATATAATTCTGTGAAAATAGCACGTAAACTGATTGATTCAGTTAAACCACATTTTTCTAAAGGAGGCAAATACGAGAAATTCCATTATGCCTTTGATGCTTTCGAAACTTTCCTTTTTGTTCCCGAAACTACAACGCAGAAAGGTGTTCATATTCGCGATGCGATGGATATGAAACGTACCATGTTTACCGTGGTAATTGCTCTTATTCCATGTTTGCTTTTCGGTATGTGGAATGTTGGTCATCAACACTTTCTGGCATTTGGAATGGAGGCAGACAACATACAGAAATTTATTTTTGGAGCTATAAAAGTCTTGCCCATTGTGGTGGTGTCCTATTCGGTTGGATTAGGCGTGGAGTTTATATTTTCAATTTTAAAAGGTCATCCAGTCAGCGAAGGTTACCTGGTAACGGGTTTGCTTATTCCACTTACATTGCCAGTTACCATTCCGCTTTGGATGGTTGGATTAGGTGCCATTTTCTGTACTTTGTTGGGCAAAGAAATATTTGGTGGCACAGGATATAATTTTATGAATCCTGCTTTACTTGCAAGGGCTTTTTTGTTCTTTGCCTTTCCAGCATTTATGTCTGGCGACATTTGGACAGACCTTACTTCAGAGCAAGGACAAAGTGTTGTGGATGGCTTTTCAGGTGCCACAAATCTTTCAACTTTTGATACTAATTTTCATCAAATGATTTCTTCTTCAGATATGTTCTGGGGTTTTGAACAGGGCTCAATTGGAGAAACTTCCGCATTTGCTTGTTTACTTGGAGCTGTATTTTTGATCATTTCCGGAGTTGGTAGTTTCAGAATTATGGCAAGCGTATTTGCCGGTGGGTTTTTGATGGGTTTACTTATGAATGTTTTAGCTCCATCTGACTTGCCCAACCACAGCATGCATATGCCGGCAATTAATCATCTTTTAATAGGTGGCTTTGCATTCGGAGCAATTTTTATGGCTACCGATCCCGTGACAGCTGCTCATACAGGAAAAGGGAAAATCATTTATGGCTTACTTATTGGTGCTTTTACTGTAATTCTAAGGGTATTTAATCCTGCCTATCCCGAAGGAATGATGTTAAGTATTTTATTATTTAATGTATTCTCACCTTTAATTGACCACATGGTTGTGGAGCAACACATAAAAAGTAGATTGAAAAATGCATAATAACAGATATACCTTTCTTTACGCCATAGCCATTTCCGTTATTACGGCAATAATTCTGGCCTATACATCTGAGAGTCTGAAACCTCAGCAAGAAGCAAATTATGCTTTGGATACAAAATCCAATATTCTTAAATCAGTATTATTTAGTTCGATAGACAAGAAGGAGATTGAAAAAGCTTATTCTGAAAGCGTGCAGGAGTTGGTGACGTAATTTACCACTATATATATACAAGGGAGAAAAAGAATATTACATAATTCCGATGCGGGGAGTTGGCTTATGGGGTCCGATATGGGGCTATATTTCTTTAGAAAGTGATTTTAATACCGTTCACGGAGCATTTTTTGATCATAAAGGAGAAACACCTGGCTTGGGTGCCGAAATTGCAGAAAAGTCTTTTCAGCAGCAATTCGAGGGTAAGAAAATATACAATAATGACAACAGTTTTGTTTCCGTAAATGTAATGAAGGCTGCGGAAAAGTCTGAATTAGATCCGGTTAACCGGGTGGATGCAATCTCAGGTGGAACTATTACCTCTAAAGGTACAGATGCCATGTTGAAAAATTGCATTGAACCTTATTTGGCTTATTTTGGAAAAATTAAAAAATAGATAAATGGCAGAAGTAGCAGAAAAAGAGCAAGTCAAAGTAAAAGAGCCATTGTTTTCAAAGAAAAACATTCAGGTAATTAAAGACCCGCTTGATGATAACAATCCAATTACTGTTCAGGTATTGGGTATATGTTCAGCCTTAGCGGTAACGGTTCAAATGAAACCCGCAATTATAATGGCTTTAGGGGTGACGTTTGTAACAGCATTTTCTAATCTAATCATAAGTATGATGCGAAAAGGAATTCCGACCAGGGTACGTATAATTGTGCAACTGATAGTCGTTGCCACGCTGGTAACAATTGTTGATCAGGTTCTAAAAGCCTACATGTTTGATGTTAGTAAGAAATTGTCAGTTTTTGTAGGGTTAATTATTACCAATTGTATTGTAATGGGGCGTTTGGAAGCTTTTGCCCTGGGTCAAAAACCCTGGCCCGCTTTTCTGGATGGTATTGGCAATGGACTGGGATATGGATTGATACTTATAACGGTTGCATTTTTCAGAGAATTATTAGGCTCGGGTAAAGTGTTAGGATTCAAGGTAATTCCGCAATGGTTTTATGATCACGGGTATGTAAATAATGGTTTAATGGTATTACCTCCCGCTGCCTTATTTTTAATTGGTATCTATATTTGGGTACAGCGTAGTCGTAACAGTAAATTGGTAAACGTATCCTGATTAAAAGAGTAAATAGAAATGGAAAATTTAATAAGTCTTTTTGTACGATCCATCTTTGTTGACAATGCCATTTTTGCATTCTTTTTGGGGATGTGTTCCTATTTGGCTGTTTCCAAAAAAATAAAAACGGCCTCCGGATTAGGCTTGGCGGTGATATTTGTAATGGTCTTAACCACTCCACTTAATTATTTAATTCTTAAATACTTGCTTGCTCCGGGAGCATTGGCATGGATAAGTCCTTCTCTTGCCGACGTTGATCTTACATTTCTTGCCTTTATTTTATTTATTTCAACGATAGCTGGAGCCGTGCAATTAGTTGAAATGGTGGTGGAGAAATTTGCACCAGCTCTATACAGTGCATTAGGTATTTTTCTCCCTTTGATTACGGTAAATTGTTCCATTTTAGGGGCATCCCTTTTTATGCAGGAGCGGGAGTATAACTTTTCAGAAACATTGGTATTCTCTATAGGTACGGGAATTGGATTTTTTCTTGCCATTGTTTTGCTTGCTTCTATACGTGAGCGGCTTCGTTATTCTAAGATTCCACCTGCCTTACAAGGATTAGGAATTGCTATGATTGTTACCGGCCTAATGGCCATCGCTTTTTTAAGTTTTTCAGGTATAAAATTGTAAATCTGTAATATATGCTGCCCATTCTGCTTAGTAGTATTGTAGTTTTTATTTTGGTTATTTTGTTGTTTGTATTTTTAATACTTACTGCAAAAGCCAGGCTTTTGCCTCAAAATGATGTTACGATAACCATAAATGGTGATAAAGATAAACCTTTGGTAGTAAAGCCAGGAGATACACTTCTAAATGTATTAGCTAATAATAAACTTTTCCTTGCTTCAGCTTGTGGAGGTGGAGGTACCTGTGCCATGTGTAAATGCAATGTTTACGACGGGGGTGGCGAAGTACTTCCAACAGAAACAAATCACCTTAACAGGAAACAGGTAGCTGATAAAGTCAGATTAGCCTGTCAGGTAAAAGTAAAGGAAGACATGGATATTCGTATTCCGGATGAAGTATTTGGTGTTAAAAAATGGGAATGCGAAGTTGTATCCAATTACAATGTGGCATCTTTTATTAAAGAGTTTGATGTAGTATTACCACCGGGCGAAAGTTTGCATTTTGAAGCAGGGGGTTATATTCAGATTGATGTGCCTAAGGTTGTAGTAGATTATAAAGATATCGATATCACCGCTCATCCTTTATATCACGAAACACCTGATAAGTTTAAGGAGGAATGGGATAAGTTTAATCTCTGGCCACTTAAAATGGTGAATGAAGAAGAAGGATTCCGTGCCTATTCTATGGCCAATCATCCTGCAGAAGGAAACAGAGTAAAATTAACCATCCGTATTGCCACACCACCTTGGGACAGGGCTAAAAATGGCTGGATGGATGTAAATCCTGGTGTTTGTTCTTCTTATATTTTTGGTAAAAAACCCGGTGATAAGGTTACCATTTCTGGTCCTTACGGAGAATTTTTCATAAAGGATACCAATGCTGATATGTTATATATAGGAGGTGGAGCAGGAATGGCACCTATGCGTTCGCATTTGTTTCACTTATTCCATACCCTGAAAACCAAACGTAATGTGACTTTCTTTTACGGTGGTAGAACAAAAAGAGAATTGTTTTACATCAATGAATTTAAGGAAATAGAAAGGGAGTTTCCCAATTTTAAATTCTATGTGGCACTTGACAACCCTCAACCTGAAGATAACTGGACACTTAAAAAGGATATTTACGATACAGAAGGTGATGGTTTCAAAGGTTTTGTACACAATGTAGTTATTAGTGAATTTTTGAGTAAACTTGAAGCACCGGAAGACCTTGAACTTTATTTCTGTGGTCCACCCATGATGAATCAGTCGGTTCTGAAAATGGCGGAGGATTGGGGCATACCTGACGAAAACGTCTCTTTTGATGATTTCGGTGGTTAAAAATATTTGCTTAATCTTTGGTATAGCATTCTTATTTTTCGCTTGTAAAGCGAAAAATAAGGAATATGTACGAATAGGAGGAAATGCTCAGGGAACCACTTTTGCAATAACATATGAGCCACAAACTGCCAATTCATATGAAGGTGAAATAGATAGCCTGTTTAAGGCAATAGATCACAGCATGTCCCTCTGGGACACCACTTCTCTTATTGTTAAATTTAATGAATCCAATAAACCGATTATCGTTGATACATTTTTTCAAGATGTCTTAAAAGCTTCATTTATAATAAATAAGGCTACTTCCGGGGCATTTGATCCTACTGTAGGTCCATTGGTAAAGGTATGGGGTTTTGCCAGGAAACATAATAAAAAAATTCCCACTGACGGACAAATTGATAGTTTAAGGCCTTTCATTGGTTTGCAAAATATTTTGTTGAAGGATAATCTTCTAATTAAAGAAATGGCTCAATGCGAGTTGGATTTCAATGCCATTGCACAGGGTTATACAGTTGATGTGATTGCTGACTTTTTGGAGAGAAAAGGTGTGATCAATTATCTGGTAGAAGTAGGTGGTGAGTTGCGATCAAAGGGAAAAAATCAAAAAGGAGAAAATTGGCAAATCGGGATTGAAAAACCCGATTTTAACGAATCATCATCAGGAAATTCAATTGAGGAAATAGTCGCTATTTCCGGAAAGTCATTGGCCACTTCCGGTAATTATCGAAAATTTATTGAAATTGACGGACAAAAATTCAGTCATACAATTGATCCCTTAACCGGAAGGCCTGTTATACATAATACGCTGAGCGTATCTGTAATTGCTGATAAATGCATGGATGCAGATGCTTATGCTACGGCCTTTATGGTAATGGGTAAGGATAAAGCTTTGAATTTTGCTGCCGAACACGGTATGGAAATTCAATGCGTTACTTCGGAAAATGATGAATTGAAAATTTATCGCTCTGCCGGTTTCGAAAAATACCTGGTTAAGGGAAATTAAGCGTTATCACAAACTTCACCGGCTTTTCTGCCGCACACTCCACATACTGCCCCTTCTTTTGCGAGCATCGGATTATTATTGGCACAAGTACCTTTAAACTCTCCGTTTTTAATAAAAATAAGTCGCACACTAAATAAGAAAAATGCGATAAGTACGGCAATTACCGTGATTATTACTAGTTTCATTCGGTTCAGGTAAATAAATCAATAATTAAAAATATAGCTTTTTCGGGATTTTTTTTGAAGAATCGAAGTATTTAATTATTTTGAGGTGTTCATTCATTAAAATAAGCCCCTCTAAACAATGGTTACTAAGGTAAAAGCAATTCTCGAAAATAAGAATATTAAAGAAATTTTGTCAGTAAATCCAGCAACAACTGTAATTGAGTCATTAGAAATAATGGCAAATTACAATATTGGTGCTCTGGTAGTTCTTGAAAAAGGTAAATTAGTTGGAATTTTTTCTGAAAGAGATTACGCCCGAAAAGGAATAATAAAGGGAAGAAAGGCCAAAAGTACACCCATATCAGAAGTAATGACTTCAAATGTTTTTACAGTAAGCCCAGAGATGAATATTAAAGATTGCATGGAAATAATGAGTGCCAGGCACTTCAGGCATTTACCTGTGGTTAATGATGACGGAAATGTGGTAGGAGTACTAAGTGTAGGGGATATTGTATCTGCACTAATTATTGAGCAACGCCAGCATATAAATTTTTTAGAGAATTATATTTCCGGTTGATTTATCTGAACTTAGTCGTGCTATCTTTGTATTTCAAATCAGGATTTGAATGAAAAAGATATTGTATCTGATCAGGCATGCTCAGGCTGAAGAAGCAGGGAATTCCAGAATGTTGCGTGATTTTGATCGTGATTTAACTTCGCGTGGGGTTATGCAATCAGCACGAATGGGTAAGTATATGCATGATAATGACATGATTGCTGATATACTTGTGAGTAGTTCTGCAAACCGAACCATGCAAACTGCCAAAATTATAGCTGAACAGTTGAAAATCGATCCTGATAATATAGTTCAGGATGAAAATTTGTATGGAAATGGTCCTCGGGGATATTTGTCATGCCTCAATAATCTGAAAGAAAGAACTAATTCATTGGCTATAGTAGGCCATAACCCAGACATTAGCTTCTTTGCTGAATACCTTGTAAGAGATGATATTCAGGGCAGCATGAAAAAAGCTACTTTGATCATAATGGAATTTGATAACTTAAATTGGTCGGAAATTTCAGCTAAATCCGGTTCACTGCTTACCAGAGTAGATGTTGAAAATTTAAATTTCAGTTAATGGAAAATAAGAACAGGTGGTTATTTAAAATTATATTTTTTGTTTTTTTGGCTATTGTATTGTTAGTTTTATTCGACATGGCCAGGCAAACTACCGCCCCCTGGAATAAGAAAAAGCAAATTGAGAGGGCCTTGCCAGGAAGGTAATTAAAATTCTATTTCTGCCATTACGGCAAAATGATCCGATGCAAAAAGTCCTTCCCAGGTATTGGAAAGAGTAGCATGTTTTTTTACCAGTAATTTTCCAGAGAAATAAATGTAATCTATTAATCTTTCCGGGTCTTCTTTGTTTTGAAATCCGTTAAAAGTACCACGTGGGCCGAAATGCGGCATTTCTGATACCAGTTCCGTGTTTATAAGTCCTATTTCTTTTAGAACCTTTACCGGGTCTGCATCCGGGGTGCTGTTTAAATCACCCATGAATATTACCGGAAATCCCTTCTTACTGAGCTCCTGGCATTTTGTAGCCAAAAGTTTTGAACTATTTAATCGGGCTAACTGACCTATGTGATCGTAATGGGTATTAATGACGTAAAATATTTTTTTTCCGTTTCTGGTCCTAAATCGTGCCAGGGTCGCTATTCGAGGAAGGGCGGCATCCCAACCTCTGGATGGCACCTCAGGTGTCTCTGAAAGCCAGATTGTTTCCCAATCGAGAAGTTGTAAAATAGTTTTTTTATAAAAAATTGGTGAAAATTCTCCATTATCTTTTCCATCATCACGTCCAACGCCTATCCAGGAATATTCCGGAAGAGCGGATTCAAGGAAGTCTACCTGAGGCTTGGTTGCTTCCTGGAGACCACAAACACTTGCATTATAAAACGAAATGGTTTCAGCTACGTGTTCTTTTCGATACTGCCACAGGTTAATCCCATCGTTTGGTGACGCATATCTTATATTAAAGGTCATGAAATTAAGCTCTGATTGAGCAAAAACCGGAAGGCTAAAAAGAATTAAAATGAGTCTGTACATAAAAAACTGTAACTTTCAATGCTGAAAGTTACAGTCTGTCTTAAAACCCCAAAAATTATTTATTAAATAATTTCAAAAAATTATTTACCAACCAACTTTCCTCAGATTTTAATACGGCATCTACTGTTCTTTCGGCAAAGTTAGTGACCTGGCTGATGTCTTCAATTATTTTTAATACTTCTTTCTTCTCCAGTGTGTCAGGTTCCAGTTGAGATTTAATATCCGACATTGTTTCAATTATCGGTTCAATTTCTCTTCTGCGGCGTTCTTTTGCTATTTGTCGAGCAACCTTCCATATGTCCTTTTCGGCCATAAAATATTCCTTTCTTTCGCCAGGAAGTAATTGCTTATTTATGAGCCCCCAGGCCATAAGATCCCTGAGGTTCATGTTTACATTTCCACGCGATATTTGTAAATCTTCCATAATCTGATCGGCATTTAACGATTTTGGAGATAACAAAAGTAAGGCATGAATCTGTGACATGGTCCTGTTTATGCCCCATTGAGTGGCAAGAGTACCCCACGTATGGATAAATTTATCCTTCGCTTCCTGTAGTTCCATATAACGATTCTTAATGAGTATTTAGTAAGGTTGCACGTAAGTTCAAAAGCAAATTAAGACAGAGTTATTGTATTTTCAAAATATTCTGAAAATATTTTAACTTTTAGATGCACAATATCTACGAAAAGTGCCTTTATTAAAGAAATATTGCAAGATTTAGAATTAATTATCTCCTTTTAAGAATGTTAGGTATAGAAACCTTAAAATAAATTATTTTTTATCAAAAAGATAAATTGGAATCACTTTTGATATATATATATATTTAAAATAAAATAACTCATGAAAAAATTATTGTTCTTATTGATTATTGGTTTTATCGCAAGTTCGTGTACCAAAGATGTTGTTGAGAAATCTATCGGTGATCAGGTAAGTGGAAGCTATACAGTAAATTCACTTACTATATCCGGAACTACCTTTACTTTACCCTTGGTAATTGGTACTGAATCATTGGCCGTTGATATGGAAATATCAAAATCTACGGACACTCAGGTAAGTTTGAAATTAATAACTACATCCGTATCTAACGGTCAAACTACTGTGGATAGTGAGGATTCAGGTATTATGGATTTGGTAAAGAACGACAATGGTGAAATTGAATTACTGGAAAATGGCTCAAAACTGGGCTTTTATAAAAATGACCAGTTAGTATTTGAAACTATTGAAAACGGACAATCCAGCAAATTTACAGCCAACAGGAAGAAGTAATAAAGTTTACAAGTTTCATATTTATAGAAGTTCATCCTCATCAGCGGCCTTCACCTTTGGTGCGGAATAATTTCGGGTAGAATCCAGAGAAAATCCTTCACCCGGGCTATAAATACAATCTCCTGAAACGTAAAGACCTGCGGGCATTTTAAATTTTTCTTTTGTGAGACCTATCGTTTTATCATTGTATACCTTTTGCATAAACATTCCCCAGGCTGGCATGGCCATACGGGCACCCTGGCCCAATGCAATGGATTGAAAGTGAATAGCACGATCGTCTCCACCTGTCCATACTCCGGCGATTAGTTCCTGAGTCATTCCCATAAACCATCCATCCGAATAATTGGAGGTGGTTCCGGTTTTGGCAGCAACTTCATTGTTTTCTAAAACACCAAATCTGGCTAAACCCTGAGAAGTACCGCCGGACATTGTTGCCCCTTTCATTAAATGAATCATTTTATAAGCAGTTTCTTCACTTAATACTTCCTTCTGATCTGGTAAATACTGTCGGATTATTTCTCCGTGCTTATCTTCTATACGGGTAACAAAAAGAGGTTCTGTGTACTTTCCTCCGTTCGCAAAAACAGCGTAACTGGCGAGCATTTCGTAAAGAGAAACGTCACTAACGCCTAAACACAAAGCAGGTATAGGGTCTAATTTGCTTTTTATACCTAATTGATGAGCATATTTCACCACATTTTCGGGTTTAAATTGCTTTATAAGTCTGGCACTTACCGTATTTACCGACATGGCAAGTGCTCTGCGTAAAGTCAAAGACTGATAAGAGTATTTACCGTCGGAGTTTTTGGGTGTGTAAGTTCCAGATATTCCATCTTCGGGTCCAAAAGTAATGGGTTCGTCAATTACTTTTTCACAGGTTGAAAAACCATTGTCAATGGCTGTTACATAAACAAAAGGTTTAAATGTTGATCCTGGCTGACGTGTACTTTGCTTCACGTGGTCGTATTTGAAATATTTATAATTTATACCACCAACCCAAGCTTTGATGTTACCGTTTCGTGGATCCAATGCCATCATTCCTGTATTCAGGAAGCGTTTATAGTATCGTATGGAATCCATCGGCGACATTAGCGTGTCTTTTTCACCGTGCCAGGTAAATACGGTCATCATGGTTTTTTTATTCATTTCAGCCATAATTTTAGCTTTATCCCCATTAAACTGTTTTTTTAATGACTGATAATGGCCGGTTCTTTCCGCAATTTTTTCGATAAAACCGGGTATTTCCTGGTAGCTGCTTGAATTGGGCGAAATTCGCTGTACCCATGGGTTTCTGCCTTTCCAATGTTGATTAAACTTATTTTGCTGATCTTTCATGTGCTCTTCCATGGCCTGCTCGGCATAGGCTTGCATGCGGGAATCGATTGTAGTGTAGATTTTAAAACCATGCGTATAAAGATCACTTTCCGAATAGCCATATTTTTTTATTTCTTCTTTTGCCCAATCTTTGAGATATTGGCGAAAATAGGGAGCTAAACCATTGTTATGAGATTCTGGTGAGTAGTTAAGTACAATATCTTCCTTTTTTAATTTTTCAAAATCTTCCGGATCAAGCTTATTATATTTTACCATTTGACCCATAACTGTATTTCGCCTGACAAGTGCGTATTCAGGACGAAATTTAGGATTAAATCTCGATGGGTTCTGAATCATGCCTACCAATAATGCCGCTTCCGGAATAGTTAAATCACCTGGATTTTTTTTGAAATAAGTTTTTGTGGCGGACTTTATTCCATATGCTCCGCTACTGAACTCAATGGTGTCCAGATACATTTTCATAATCTCTTTTTTCGTATATCTGCTTTCCAGTTTTACAGCTGTGATCCATTCCTTGGTTTTAATTAAAAGGGTTCTGAATAGTTTTATTTTATACAAAGGCCCTTCAAAAGATTCATCCCTGCGAAGCTGGAAAAGGTTTTTGGCCAATTGCTGAGATATTGTGCTGCCGCCACCTTTACTTTTATTGAGTGTAAGGATTCCTGTAACTACCCTAAACATACTGCGTGCATCTATTCCTGCATGACGTGTAAAACGCACATCCTCCGTTGCAATGAGAGCATCTATCAAATAAGGAGAAATTTCTTCGTATTCTACAGGACTGCGGTTTTCGTAAAAAAACTTACCTATTACTTTTCCATCTGATGATATAATTTCAGAGGCTATTTCACTTTGTGGATTGTCAAGGTCGTCGATACTCGGCATTTTTCCAAAAAGCCAAAATAAATTCAAACTAACGGCAATTAAATAGATTGCAAAAGAACCTAGACCCAAGAAGAAAAGTGTGTAAAAGAATTTTATAAATTTATGGTATTTACCTTTTGCCAGATATCCTGTCAATGGGACTTTCATATGTTAGTAGTTGAATTAGAATTCTCCAAAAATACGTATTTAAGGTTTTACAACGAACTGATTAAGACCAAAATTCAGTTTTCACCACTATTTTTTATTTTTTGTGAAGACCTGAAACTCTTTTACGACCACTTAATGGATTTGAAATTTAGCGTTACCAATCTGAAGAATTGACAATTTATCACATTCAGGTATTTTTTTTAAAATGCCATTCGGGGTAAGGCACTTACACCCTGATCTACAAATTCATTTTTGGTGAATTTAAAATGTGCTGCCATAGCGATCATAGCGGCATTATCGGTGCAATATTGAAAATCTGGTAAGTAAACATTCCATCTTTCTTTTTCTGCCATTTCTTGCAAAGATTTCCTCAATCCTTTATTAGCTGAAACCCCGCCAGCCAACGCCACATCTTTGATTTTATATTGTTTAGCTGCTTTTTTTAGTTTTTGCAAAAGCATTTTTATTAATGTTGCCTGAAAAGACGCACATATGTCGTTCAGATTTTCATCAATAAAATTATTATTTTCCTTTACTTTTTCTTGTAAAAAATAGAGTAAAGCTGTTTTTATTCCTGAAAAAGAGTAGTTAAGGCCTACCATGTCGGAAACCGGGAAAGTGTATTTTTCCTGTTCGCCCAATGCAGCATACTTGTCTATCAATGGCCCACCCGGGTATGGGAGACCAAGCATTTTGGCTCCTTTATCAAATGCTTCACCCACGGCATCGTCTTTAGTTTCTCCTATTATTTCCATTTGAGAATCAGATTTTACCAAAACCAACTGTGTATGTCCACCGCTTACCGTAAGACAAATAAACGGAAAGTCTGGTTTTGGCTCATCTATAAAATGAGCTAAAACATGAGCATGCATGTGATGAACTTCAATAAGTGGAACACCCAGAGCCAGAGCAAAAGATTTGGCAAATGAAGTGCCTACCAACAAGGAGCCCAATAAGCCTGGCCCTCTTGTAAAAGCCACCGCCTTAATATCATTTTTTTGTATCTTTGCTTTGTTTATGGCCGATTCTACCACAGGCACGATGTGTTGTTGGTGAGCTCTGGAAGCTAACTCTGGCACCACACCACCAAATCGCTCGTGGATAAGCTGAGTGGTAACAATGTTTGATTGTATCTTTCCGTTTATGATTACTGATGCCGATGTTTCGTCACAGGAAGATTCAATAGCCAGAATTATACTTTCGGACATAAATTTTGAATTAATTAAACGGCAAAAGTAGGCAATATAAAGCAGGCAATTTGCAAAGATTTTTTAAAATAGGATTTCGTACAATTAGTACCGTGGTACTGTTGCTTGTCATGCTCAGTGCTCTTGGCTATTATATTTTTCAGTGGTAGGAGTTTCAAACCAGTCTTACGCAACGTGCCGCTAAGTGGCTTTCGGAGAAGATAGGAGCAGAAGTAAGTGTAGGTAGCGTAAACATTAAATGGTTTGACGAAGTAACACTGGAAGATATCAATATCAAGGATTTATCTAATCGGGATATGATTTATGTGCGGGAGGTTTATGTCAATTTTAAATCAAATCTGGACTTCGGCGGCGAGAAATTTGTCAACTTTGATAACAACCTCGACTTTGTAATGCTTAAAGAGCCCGATGTCAAAATAATACGTGAAGAAGATGGTACGCTCAATATCGACAAATGGTTATTAAAGATACAAGAACTTGCAAAACCAAAAACACCAAGTGGAAAGAATCCGATACCTTTTACGATTGATGAAGCCATAATTCAAAATGGAACTTTTGAATTGATTGACTCCCGAAAGAAACCTTTTCCCAAGGAAACTTTTGATTACTTTAATTTTAAGGTTGAAAATATTCAGGGAAATCTTGTTGATTTTTTCATTCAGCGAGATACCATTATTTTTAAAGGAACTCAGATACAGGGAGTTGAAAAAAGAAGTAAGCTGTCTATTAAAGATATAAAAACAGATTTTTTCTATTCCAAAACCCAAATGTTGCTTAAAAATCTGGATGCCCGAATTAACAATTCGCATCTGCGAGACTTCATCGGGTTTTATTACAAAAAGCCTTCTGATTTTAATGATTTTAATAATAAAGTCAGGCTGGTGGCCAATGTACGCTCAAGTAATTTTGATAGCCAGGATTTGGGCAGATTTTCACCAGTGATGTATAAATATAAGGATTTATATACCCTTGATGGGGATATATCCGGCTATGTAAAAGATCTGGATGTAAAGCAGGCGACACTAAAGTTTGGTCAGAAAAGTTATTTCAATCTTAATGGTAATTTTAAAGGTTTTCCAGATCTTCTGGTTACTAATTTCGATCTGAAATTTGATAATTCCAAAATTGATGGATTAGACACACGTGAATATACCGGGAATGAGGTGTATAAAAAATATGTAGAGCAAGCAGGTATTTTAGATTTTAGCGGTGTGTTTCAGGGTACTTTTGATGATTTTTATTCTGATGCCAACGTAGTTTCCAGTGGTTTAGGTAAAGCAAATGGAAAACTTAATTTCAAAATTAATCAAATAACACACCTACCGGAATACAACGGGGAAGTAAAAACCACTGAACTTGATCTCGCAAAAATTACAGGGGAAAATGATCTTTTGCAAAAAGTAAGTTTCAATGGGAAGATTGCAGGTCGGGGATTTGATTTAGAAAATGCAGCTCTGCGTCTGGATGGTAAAATTGATCATATCTGGTTTCGTAATTACGATTATAAAAATATTAACGTAGATGGAATCCTGGGAAATAAGGTTTTTGATGGTAGTCTCAAAATTTCCGATCTAAATCTGGTGGGAAATTTAAATGGTCATATTGATTTAAGGGATGAATTGAATCATTTTGCCATTATTGGTAAAATAAATAACTCCCAATTGGATAATCTTGGTTTTATTAATGACAACGTAAAGCTCCAAACAGACTTTGAGTTTGATTTTATTGGTAATAAGCTGGATGATTTTTTAGGATCTGTAAGTTTTAGCAATACTTTTATTAATCAAAATGATCAAAACCTTGTTTTGGATTACCTGAATTTTGATGTGGAAGAAATCGATACCAATAGGGTAATGAGTTTAAGTTCGGAGTTTTTTAATGCTGTGCTTTCCGGGAATTTTAAACCAACTGAATTAATGGCCGATTTGCCGGAATTAGTAAAGGAGTATGGATTATATTTTGTGGGAAATCAGCAGGATCAGGAACAGTATTATATTGAAAAAATAAAGAGAGATATAGGGAATGAATATGTAGCTGACTATACTGTAAAAGTTAAAGATATGAGTAATTTCTTTGCCTTTTTTAACCCTGAAATCAGTATTTCACCCAATTCCGAAATAAATGGCAATGTGCGGATTCAATCTACCTCACAATTTACTTTGTATGCAAATATTGACACCTTAATTTACAAAGGGAATAGCTTTTTTGGCAATGAGGTGGATTTTTTTAGTTCAAAAGAATCTTTTTCCCCTGAAGTACTTACATCCCTTGTGCTTTTTTCTAAAGATCAAAAGCTTGCCAATGATGTTCAAACAGAATCGTTGGAAATTAACGGGTCTTGGGGAGATACCCGACGAATTGATTTTGATGGGTCCATTCGACAAAAAAATACAAGTAACAAAGCCCAATTATTTGGAAATTTATTGTTTGAAACGGATCGTTATGTTATAAATGTTAATCCAAGAAATAGCCGTCTGGATTTGTTGGAATCGCGGTGGACTTTTAATCAGGAAAATGCTGTGGTTTTCCTCGGTAATGATATTTTGTTTAATAATTTTTCAATTTCCAATCAAAATCAGGGGTTATCACTTCAAGGAGCACTTTCGCAAGACCCTTTAAAAGAGTTAAATCTCGTGATTACAGACTTTGACTTAAGAACGCTTAAGCCAATTTCCGATCTGGATTTGGAAGGAACGGCAAATGGAGAATTGAAGCTTTTGGATTATTTCAATAATCCGATACTTACGAGTAATTTGAATATTGATGAATTAGTATACAAGAAAATTCTGGTTGGTACCTTAGCCGCTGAGGCACTTTGGGATAATAACCTGAAGAAATTGGGTATCGCATCTAATATAAATCGTAAAAATCAGGAGGTTTTTAGATTAAGTGGCACTTATGATCCGGCTAATAAAAGAGATGCATTGAATTTGACAGCTCAACTTCGCAGTACTAATCTGGAGATTTTGGGCACTTTTGTAGATCAGGTTTTTTCTGATTTGGGGGGATATGCGGATGGAATTTTGAGAATAAGTGGTATGCCTCTGGATCCCATAATTCGTGGGGAGGTGGTAGTGGAGCAAGGTAGATTGAGAATCAACAGTACCGGTGGATACTTGTATTTTGACGATAAGATAATTTTTAATGAGGAAGGTTTTGTAACTAAACCTGGTGGAATTGAATTACGTGATGCTGCGGAAAATGGAAATGTGGCAACAATGGAAGGTGGAATATTTAATGGTGGTAGCGGCAATTTCATGTTGGGTCTGCATGCTTATATTAAAGATAAAGATGGATTTAAAGCCATGGATTTAAGCTCGAAAGATAATGATGTTTTCTATGGTACGGCCTATGCCGGTGGTGATGTACATATCACAGGAAGTTTTAATAATGTAGTTATTAGTGGAAACCTGATCAGTAAAAAGAACACCAAGATTACAATTCCCCTGGATGGTGCTACCACAGTCGATATACAGCAAGAAGCTATCCCTTTCAAAAAAATTATTGAAGATTCTACTGACCTTATTTCAGATAAAGGAAATAGGAAATCAGTAAATCTTAGCGGTGTTCGGATTGCACTTAATCTTACCCTTACACCCGATGCCGAATGTGAGATTATTTTCGACCGGACAAACAATGATCAATTAAATGCTTTTGGTAATGGTCGCTTGTCGATTACATACGATACACGGGGCGGTTTTACTATGAACGGCCCTTATGTTGTAAGTAGAGGCAAATACGATTTTAGTTTTCAAAATCTGGCTTCACTCCGCAAGTTTCAGATCGTGGATGGCAGCCGAATTACCTGGTCTGGTGACCCATATCAGGCGGTTTTAAATATGAAAGCCTCTTACCAGACCAATATTTCGGTGGCTGAAGTAGTCACAAATTGTGTATCAGATGCCAAAAATGCCTCCGATATCAATACCCGTTACCCGGTAAATGTATTAGTAAATATTACTGATAAATTGGAAGCTCCAACTATATCTTACGCATTTGAATTTGATAAAACTCAGATTCCGATTTCGTACCAATCTTGTTTGCTGGCTTTTGAGCAAAGACTTAAAAATGACGAACAATTATTAAGTAGAAACGTAAGTAGTATCCTTGCTTTCGGGCAGATTTTCCCTGAAACAAACGCTGTGGATGCCTTCAGGCAACAGTTCTTAATAGATAATTTAAATAACCTGCTTTCAAATCAAATCGGCAATCTGGCCAATAAGTTGGATCCGAATCTGGAAGTGAATGTGCTTTTGGGTGATTTCAGGCAGAACTTGCTGAATAATATGCAACTCAATTTTTCCTATAAATTCTTAAATAACCGGGTAAAACTTTCCGGTAAAAGTTCTTATTCCAATGGTGATCTTACCAATAATCCTGCGGCAGTAATTAATCAAGGGCAGCTTACTGTGGGGGGAGAAGTGGAATATTTGCTATCGGAAGATGGTGTATGGAAAGTAAAGGGGTATTACCGAAGCGTGCCTAATTCCAATTATTTGCTTATTACCCAAGGTGGAAACGTGATTGTATCCGGAGTAAATGTTTTGTTTTCACGAAACTTTAACAATCTGATTCATTACCGTAAACCAGACGAAGTTATTCCGAAAGCGACAAAGTTTCCGATTGGTGTAGGGCGAAAAGAGGAGGAAATTAAGGAAGTATCTTATAATAAAAAGCCGTCGAAAGATTAAACATTCCACCAATACGTAAACTTCAATACAATTGACCTGTTTTTAAGATTCAGGTTATCTGCATAATAATTATCTGTGTAAACAAGAAACAAATCGGAAGCCGGACTGTATCTCCATTGAAAGCGGGTATACAGATTCATGTTGTTCGTTTGATTATTGTATTGCAGGAAATTGCTAAAAAACAATTTATTGGTAAGTGTGACATCCACCCGTGGTCCTACCAACCAAAGATTATGGTCAGTACCTAATAATTCAACCGGTAGCCTGCCATCGGTACTACTGAACATCAATCTGTTGTAATTAGCCGACATCGTGATTGCAACATAGGGCTGAAAACGATAACCAAGGGTTGCATCCAGTCGTAATCTTTCGCTGTTGGCATAATAACCGCCTAGCCGGGTACCTAAACTATAAGTGAATAATTGCTGAGGCTTGGAATCCAGGTTGAATCCTCCCGATTGCCATTGATGCTCCTGACCTGCTTTCAGTAACTTTCCGGTATAATTTGTAGGATCAAAATCACTTTGTAATCTTACAAAATCATGGGCTGTCCAAATAGTAAGCTGAGCTCTTGTTTTCATCGTGAAAACATAGCTCATAAAATAAAGGTGTTCGAAGTTTTTTCCGGAATCGCGATTGAAATAATTACGCATGAATCCGCTTGGCCCATGGCTCAATATTTTGCCTGATTTTGGGAAGAACAAATAAGTGATTGTTGGATTTGTGGAAACATAATTTTGTCTTTGGATGTATCCCACCTCGTTTCCCCTTATACCTTTTCCTACAGATTCAAATTGTGCTGATACACTTAAATGCCGGGTATTTCGAGCTATATCTCCCGCCAAAATAGAATTATCCGTTTCTTTGAAAGGACTGAAGGTTTTCAAATAAAAAGCTTTCCCAAGCCACACATTATTTGCCGATGCCAGGTTATATTCAATACCTGCAGTGCGATTATAAGCCGACAGTGGATTTACAGCATCTTTAGCATTTTCTCCGATCAAATCCCTGTTAACAAAAAGCCCGGTGATGTAAGAGCGTTTGAAAACCCTTCTTTGCAGTGCAAAAACAGAATAAAGCGATCCGGCTTGCTTGTCGGCATTTTCGCCTGTTTGCATGGTCATGGCACCTAGTCTCCATTTGTTATTTAATTTGCCACTTATACGGCCCCCGTAATAGATGGGTGCATTTAAGCCAATTCTTCTGGAGAAAAAGGGCCGCAAATTGGCGTATCCGAAATTATTGAAAAGATCACCATTTTCGAGAAAAAACTGCCTTCTTTCCGGAAATAAAAGTTCGAATCGGTCGAGGTTAGTTTGCTGCACGTCTACATCGACCTGAGAAAAATCAGGATTAACTGTAAGGTCGAGATTCATGGAGGAGGTTAATCCTATTTTAGCGTCAAAACCGACATCTTTAATGTAATTAGCGGAACTACCATCTAATTTGTTAATTGTTCGCCTGATGGAGGCATAAGGTATCAAAGAAATATTGGCACCGGGTTTTGGGGGTGCTTTATCCCAAACCAGGTTTCCCGTGAAAGCCAGAGATGCTGTCGGAAATTGCCGGGGAATAGGTGTCCAGGATGATTTTTCGGTAGATTTCAGGTCATTTCGACTAAAGTTTATACCCCAGCTCAGCACATCTTTTTTATACCTGAGTGTTTTAAAAGGAATCGCGGCTTCCCAAGTCCAGACGTCATCGTTAAAAGTAGTTTCAGATTGCCATTTGTTATCCCAGCTCAAGTCAACTTTCGAACCGCTTGACATCAACCCATCCCATTGACCGCCAACTGCATTGGAGCCAAAACTATAGCCTGTATTCAGGTCATTATAGGTGTCGATAAATAACAGGTCATTGTCATTTCGAACAAAACTCCAGTCTCTTTTCATAGATTCTACCATGTATGAGCCTGCCAGCGTATCGTAATTAATAAATAGGATGTAGAGATTTTTGTCGTCGTAACACAGTTTTACGTCCGTTTGTACTCGTGCAAAACTGGTATCCATGGGTAAAACCTGATAAAAATTGGTAACCAATTCGGCATCCTGCCAGGCTTTTTCAGCTGGGTCCCCATCGACTTTAATGGCTGAAGTAGCTCTTTGAATATGGTAGTTAAAATGATTATTCTTTTTTTGGGCGAATGAGATAGATGGTAAAAGAAGAAATAGCAAAAGCCAATTTTTATACATTTCAAAAAGGATGGTTGAATCCAACAAAGTTAGTTCATTAAACTGAATTATAAAGGAGCAGCGAAATGCCGTGCTTATTTGTCGACAAATATTTTGTTATCTTCGGGTTTACTATACTTTCAAATGTCAATTTTTAGCTCAAAATTCATTTAGTATCATTTTTGAAAAACAGTATTTAATGAAATCAGAATTAAACAATCCACACAATTACCTTGGGAAATATTTTGGATACGAGACTTTCCGGCCGCTTCAGTATGAAATTATTGAAAATGTTTTAAATGAAAATGACTGTTTGGTATTGATGCCAACAGGTGGCGGTAAATCGCTTTGCTTTCAGATTCCGGCACTGATGAAAGAAGGCGTGGCAGTGGTGATTTCGCCGCTTATAGCTCTGATGAAAGATCAGGTAGAAGCTTTAAAAGCGAATGGAATTGAAGCTGATTTTCTTAACAGCACACAAAATTACGGCGAACAAAATGAAATTTTGAAAAAGGCTGAAAGTGGTAATTTGAAGCTTCTCTATATTGCACCGGAGAGATTACTTGCCAATAATGATTTGGAATTGATTAAAAGCTTGAATGTTAGCTTGTTTGCAATTGATGAATCTCATTGTATTTCGGCTTGGGGGCATGACTTTCGACCAGAGTACCGAAAGTTGGACATACTGAAAAAAACATTTCCGGATATACCGGTAATGGCACTTACTGCCACGGCTGATAAGGTAACACGACGGGATATTTGCCGGCAGTTGGGTATACCCAATGCCCGGGAATTCATTACCAGTTTCGACAGACCCAATATTTCATTAACTGTGTTGCCGGGTAGAAACCGGATGAAACAAATTCAGGACTTTCTTAAAAGCAGACCTAATCAATCGGGGATTATTTATTGCCTGAGCCGAAAGGGTACGGAGTCGGTGGCTGAAGGATTAGTGAAAATGGGTTTTAAGGCGGATTTTTATCATGCCGGATGTACTGCCGAAGATCGGAGCCGGGTACAAGAGCAATTCATAAACGATGATTTGCAAATAATTGTAGCCACCGTAGCATTCGGTATGGGAATCGACAAATCGAATGTGCGTTGGGTTATACATTACAATATGCCGGGCAATGTGGAGGGCTTTTATCAGGAAATAGGTAGGGCGGGGCGTGATAGTGCCAAATCTGACACCCTGTTGTTTTATAGCTACGGCGATATCATTCAGCGAAAGCGAATGATTGATGACTCTGAAATGCCGGAGGAACAAAAAGAAGTATTAAATGCCAAACTGGAGCGAATGCGGCAATATGCAGAAGCTCAACATTGCCGCAGAAAAATATTACTGAGTTACTTTAATCAGGATCTGGAGAGTGATTGCGGCAATTGCGATGTGTGCAAAAATCCCAGATCGGGTTTCGATGGAACGGTATTGGCTCAAAAAGCCCTCTCTGCCATTGCTCGGGCAGAAGAAAAAGTGGCTATGGGGATGTTGATTGATATTCTTCGCGGAAGCCGTAATCAACAGGTTTTACGTAATAATTACGATAAATTAAGCACTTTTGGAGTCGGGGCCGACTTGAAATTCGAAATCTGGGCGGATTATATTTCTCAGATGCTGAACCTTGGTGTTATGGAAATCGCCTACGACGAGGGCCATGCTTTTAAATTGAGTGAAGTGAGTTGGCAGATTTTGAAAGGAAAACGGAAAGTGGAACTGGCAAATTTTATATCCTTTGATGAGCGAAAAGCTATACGTGAAGCCGAATCGGCACCTGCCAAACAGCAAAAGGATTTCTTTAAAAATGAGCTTTTCGAAAAACTTAGAATTTTAAGAAAAGAAATTGCGGATTCTGCAGGCATACCTCCTTATGTGTTATTTCACGACAGTACTTTGCTCGAAATGGCCAACGAAAAGCCGATAATGGCTAGTCAAATGTTAGCTGTAAGCGGAGTGGGTGAGTTGAAGATGAAAAAGTATGGCTTTACTTTTCTTAAGGCTATTCAGGAATATATGGGTGAACTGGAAAAAAGCGAAGTGCCAGCCGAAATAATAAAAGAAATTAAGCCGAAAAGGGTTAAAGGGCAAACCACAACAGAAACTCAGCTTTTTTTCAATATGGGAATGAGTGTGGAGGAAATAGCTCAGGAAAGAAATTTATCTGTTGCCACTATTGCCGGGCATTTAGTAAAACTAAAAGAAGATGGTGCGGATATTGACTTAAGAAAACTTACGGACGATTGGACTTTGGATGAGGTAAAAAAAGCGATAGAGGCCACTAGATTTCAGTCTAATAGTCCATTAAAGGTGCTTTTTGATCATTTGGGGGAGCAAATTGGCTATGATAGAATACGGATTGCTTTGGCTGTTTTAGGAGAGTCTTAATGTTTTTTTATCTATTAAGAAGGTAAGTTTAATTAAGAGTTTATTTTCTTAATGCCTTTTTTATGAAACTTCAGGAGTTAAGGCTTGAGAAGGTTTTCGCTTTGAGTTTTTTTTAAATTAATTACTTACAGAGAGTAAAACAGAGTTATCACATAGAACCTTAGATTTGAAAGCTTGATCAATTCGAATCTTTCGCAATACTGAACTCATTCTTAGTAAACCTAAGCTCTAAAATGTGCTTCCTGTTAATTTTTGCGGAATTTCAATTTTATATTCGAAAGATAAGCCGTTGGATTCAATCGGGGTATTACAATTATTTCGCGATTTGATTCTTTCTCAATTTGATAGGTATACCACATGTGTTCCGCGGGTACCATACAATTTGCATAAAGCGTATATACGCCTTGAATGACAGTATTTTTCGCTGATTTAAAGGTAAATTTACCTATGCAGTTTTGTTCTTTTGATTGGTAAGA
>JAHEBN010000001.1 GCA_024645245.1 Jiulongibacter sp.
CTTCTTTCTTTCCTTTTTTGGCAGCCTTTTGATACCAGGGTATGGCATCGTTTACCCGATTTCTCATGGCATAATTAATCCCTATATTGTATTCATAATCGCCTGTAGAATCAATTTTTGAGGCTCTTTCCCACAATTCAACTGCGTCGTCGTGGCGGCCCAAGTCGGAATAGGTAACTCCTAAATTGCGGTAAGCAGGCAAATAATCGGGTGCTTCTTTAATTAAAGCTTTTAATTCTTCCATTTCCCTTTCCAATTTCCCTTCCTGGCGGAAAGAATACGCATAATTAAGTTTGGCATCTAAAAGATCCGGCTTTTCCGCTAAAAGTTTCTTATTCAATTCACGTGCCCTTGAGTAATTCCCAGTGGCCGACAATACCTGACTTAATGTATTCAGGTATTCCAAATTCTCTGGTTCTTCTTTGGCTGCTTTTTCGGCGTAGACTAAAGCTTCTTCATTTCTATTCAATTTATAAAGTGCCAACGCCATCAACCAATCTGTTCGTGATTTTACCGGCAAGTATTCATATGCTTTTTTGACATATATTAAAGCATCTTCATAATGTCCTTCATCAATATACATGGATCCTATGGTACGACATACGTCTGCATTTTTAAAGCCATTGTTATCAGCACGCATTAAATATTCTTTTGCAAGGGGGAATTCTTTTTGCCCCAAATAATACCACCCGATATTACTGATTACCATTGCATCTTCCGGATAAAACTTCTCGGCAGGTTTAAAAAGTGTAAATCCATTTTTCCAATGTGGTACCTGAGAAAAAGTAAGAAAACTGCAACCCAGAACCAAAAATGCTGCTACATACCTGCTCCAAATTTTTGTGTTTTTTGACAAACCAAATAATAGGTAGCTGATAAGAAAAAGTGGACCAATTGAAGATAAATAATAATATCTGTCTGCAACTATTGCACTACCTACCGGAATAATTTGCAAAACGGTAGAAACGGAAATAGTAAAAAACGCAAAAGACCACCAAATCCACTTATTTTTTTTACCAATAATGAAAACGAATAAAGCCGTAATAATAAAGGCTATAAGAGCAAAATTATAAATTACCGGAATGCTTCCACCTGCTTTACCAGGGTAAGGATAAAAAGGAAGTAAATTTATTGGGATGATGGTTTTTACCCAATAAAAAAGAAATGAATAGGTAACAATTCGTATTCTTTCGGAAAAAGTATAAGCAGCACCAATCACATTTGATGCATCGGCACCGGCTTCTTTCTGTGCAGTAGTTGCAAGCCAGGCAAAAAACAAGGTAATAATGAAAAAAGGAAATTTATCCAACAGGTTTTTGATCGTAAATTTTTTATCCAAAAACCACCAATCCGTTATTAACAGTAGGGCAGGTAGTACTACAGCCATACCTTTTGACAGACATGCCATTAAAAACAAGAATAATGAAAGTATATATTTTACCTTATCCTTTGATTCCTGATACAATAAATACGAACCAAATGACAAAAAAAGAAAAAAGGTGTAAAGCAAATCTTTTCTTTCCGCAGCCCAAGCCACTGATTCCACATGTAAAGGATGCAAGGCAAAAAGTGCAGCTGTAGAAACCGCCACCCAATCCTGTTTGGTTAATTTTCGAATTAATAAAAAGACCAAAAAGCTATTAATAGTATGTAAAATCAGGTTATCCAGGTGGTAAAGCCAAGGAGCATCGCCAACAATTGCGTATTCAGCAGCCAGACTCAACATGGTAACCGGATGGTAATTACCCACATGAAAACCTGTTAGCAATTCCTTTAAATTAAAATTCGTTACCGCATCATTCAAGGTAATATAAGGATCATCGTCCCATACGAGGCCATTCTCCCATATTTTTGCGTAAGCCAGAAAAATAAATACCAAAAGCCCGCCTATTACCCATGAAGTATTAATTACAGGGTTTTCGGGGCTTATATCTGATGTCGATTCAACAACTTTAGAAGTAGCTTTATTTTGAGAGTTCTTTTTGGCCATTTATCTGTTTACTAAAAAATGTTATCTAAAATAATGAGGAAAAAAACGCTTAAATATCTTTATTTAATTACAAAAAAAGCATTTTTGGGTAATTGTAACAAATTAAAGAAATTTACGTTGTCAAATGGCAAAACTATTGCAGTAAAAATCTGCAGCAAGTAAGGCTTTCAAAGCCAAATAATATGAAAAAATCATTATTTATAGTTCTGATAATGTTTTCCTCCCAATGGCTAATGGGCCAGCTGGCTTCTTCTACCAACGGGGAAAAAAGTCCTAAGCTTATTAATGCCGAATCGCTTTTTATGGAAGGTATGAAAAACTATATAGCAGAAGATTACAAAACTGCCATTTCTATTTTTAATCAGGTAATTGAGAAATTTGAGCCCGAAGCCGGAATATACAGTATGTTATCAACAGCTTATCAAAAAAACGGCAATATCAATGATGCCGTAAAAAATGCCGAATTGGCCACAAAGAAGGACAAAGCTAATTCATTTTATATTAAACAATATGCTGCCTTATTGTTAGAACAAAAAAACTATAAACAGGCTCAGGACAATTACGAAATATTACTAAAAATTAAACCGCAGGATCCTGAGGCATATTTTGCACTTGCTGATATATATTTACTAGAAAACAAATTCAATGATGCAATAAGGGTTTTTGACAAGCTTGAGAAAACTATAGGTGTTAATGAAGAAATTACTCGTCAGAAACAGCTTATTTATTTGAAACAAAATAAAATAGATGAAGTGATTAAAGAAGGTGACCGATTGATCGAATCGGAACCACTTGATTCGGATCATATAATTCAACAAGCCCAAATTTTACTGGAAAACAATAAAACGGATAAAGCCAAACAGTTGCTGGAAGAATTCCTTACCGAAAATACAGGATTTTCAGAAGGTCATGTGCTTCTGGCTGAAATTTATCGTAAAAACAGTGAACCCGAAAAATGTCTTAAAGAACTGCAGTCGGCTTTCAAAAATCAATCGCTTTCGGTTGACTCTAAAATTCGGATTTTGCAGAGTTACCTGAGTTTTGTAAATGAAAAAACAAACGAAAAAACCATCCAACAAGTAATTGATTTAACGAAAGATGTAATACGTCTTGACCCTGAAGAAGCACGTGGTTATGTATTTATGGGTGATTTATATATGAAAAGTGGGCTAACCAAAGAGGCAAGAGACGCCTATGTGAAATCAACAGAGTATGATAAGTCGGTATTTGAAGTTTGGTTAGCCATAGTAGAACTAGATGGAAAGTTAGATGATAATGAAGCCCTTATTAAAGATTCTGGCAAAGCAGCTGAATACTTCCCCAACCAAACCTATTTTTGGTATCAAAATGGGCTTGGGTTGATCTTGAAAAAAGAGTATGACGAAGCAGCGATTTCTTTGGAAGAAGCAAAAAGTCTGGCTTTTGATAATGACGAACTTTTGCAAAATATTCTTGAGCTTCTGGGCTTATGTTATTACGAGCAAAAAGAATATGCCGACTCGGATAAATCCTTTGAACAAGCTCTTAAAATCAACCCAGACAACTTAAAAGTTTTGAATAACTATAGTTATTTTCTGGCTTTAAGAAAGTCTAAACTGGAAAGAGCTAAAGATTTAAGCAGCCGGCTGTATAAAATAGACCCTGAAAACGTGAAATATGCCGATACGCGTGCATGGGTTTTATTTCAAAGTGGGGAATATCCGTTGGCATTATCTACTTTAGAGCCGATAATTAAGAACGCTAAAATTGAAAGTGCGGTGATATATGAACATTACGGTGATATTCTGTTCAAAAACGATAAAAAGGAACAGGCAATTGAACAATGGAAAAAAGCACGTAATTTAGGCAGCGAAAGTAAAATCCTTGATCAAAAGATTGCCAAAGAACAATTTCTGGAATAAAACCCTGCCCGATGCATTATAACTATTTAAAAACCTTTTGCTTTCTGATTTTGACCGTAAGCCAGTTTGCTTGCAAGAGAAATAAAATACAAAAGTCTATATCCGAAATCCCTAAAAAAGAAGATGTAGTAAGTATTCCGGATTCTACCCAAAATCTCGTAATAACACCAAAAAGAGAATTGGAATTGCAAGAATCGGATTTTGAACATTTAAAACTGAAAACTAAAATTGATTTCCGATCTCCGGTTTTTAATCAATCTTTCCCGGCAAATATACATATCCGAAAAGACAGTATTATTTGGATATCTGTGTCACTGGGAATAGAAGCAGCCAGAGCCAAAATCACCCCTGATTCTATATTTTTTATGGATAGAATTAATAAGAAATATTATAACATGAGTTTGAATGAGTTGAGCAGGCAGTTCAATTTTGATTTGAATTTCAATTTATTTCAGTCTTTGCTAGTTGGAAATTTACCCATACCTTATTCGGATTCAGACTCACTATCTTTCAATAGTCTTTATACCAGTATTTTTCAGGTAAAAAATGATATCCGGATCGAAAACCAAATAGACAACCTGAATCACAAATTAAGTACCATTTTAGCTCAAAATAAAAATGGGAAAAGCAAATTAGGCATAAGTTATTCGAGTTATACAGAAGCCAATGGTTTTGTGGTTCCCCAGTTGATTCTGGCTAAAATAGACGAATCTAAAAGCGGGGAATTAAAAACCAGTACTTTAAACTTAGAACATGCCAAGTTTGACTTTGCTGATCACGATTTGCGATACCCATACAATATCCCTAAAAGCTACGAAAAGGGAATAATTGAGTTTTAAAAAATGACGTTCAAAAATAAAATAGGGATACTCTTTTTGTTTGTTGGAATTTTGCAAACGTGTCCTGTTTTTGCCCAAAAAAAATCAAAAGAAGATCTGGAAAGAGAAAAGAAAGAGAATCAGATCAAAATAAATGAAGCAAAAAAAGTACTGGCACAAACCCGTTTGAAAAAAAACAACACGATTGGTCGTGTAAAATCACTGAATCACCAAATTACAAGTCAGGAAAAACAAATAGCAGGAATCAGTGAGGATGTAAATCTGATAGAAACCGAAATAAAACAATTAGAAATTGCTAATAAGGAGCTTGAAATAAAGCTTAATTCCTTAAAAAAAGAATATGGTGATATGCTTTTTCTGGCATCCAAATCCAGTGGTAAATTGAATCAGTTAAGTTTTTTGTTTTCTGCCAAATCGTTTAATGATTTATTGATGCGTTACAAATATCTGGAGCAATACACCGACAATCGAAAAACTCAATTAAATCAGATTAATACCATCTCTCAAATGCTTTTGGAGAGAAGGCTGGAACTTAGGGAAAAGCGGGCAGAGCAACAAATTGTAATAAAAGGGAAAATAGAAGAAACTCAAAAACTGGAATCACTAAAAAAAGAACAGTCAGAAATAGTTGCCGAATTATCGACACAGGAAAAACAGTTGCGAAATGAAATTGCAGAAAGAAGTAAGGCAGTAAAAAGACTTAATAATCTGATATCCTCGGTGGTTTCGAAAGAAATTTCCAGAACCAAAGCGGTTGCTAAAACCAGCTCAAGCACCAAGACAGGTAGTGAGAAAACAAGTAATCTGAAAGACTTGCCTGTAGAAAGCTCAGCTCTATCCCAGGATTTTGCACAAAACAAAAACAAACTACCCTGGCCGGTAAGTAGTGGCTTTATTTCCGATCCTTTTGGAGTGAAAGCTCATCCGGTATTGAAAGGTGTAAAAATTGATAATCATGGAGTTGATATACAAACCAGCCCAAATGCCATTGTAAAATGCGTCTTCGAAGGTACCGTTCTTGATATCTCCCAGATTCCCGGGTTGAATAATGTAATTGCCGTAAATCACGGAGAATATTTTACAATTTATGCCAATCTTGCAAATGTGGGAGTAAATATCAATCAGAAAGTAACTGCCGGGCAGTATTTAGGAAATGCGGCTCAGAAAGATGGTGAATACGAAATAAATTTCCAGATTTGGAAACAATTTGATAAACAAAACCCGGAAATATGGCTAAAAAGCCGATAAAAATATTCCCTGTAAAGCTTCTCACCTTATATAAAATACAAAATGTCTGTACACACTGAAATCAAAAGAATTACAACCAGTACCCTCAAATCTTTCAAAGAAAAAGGAATAAAAATTTCCTGCCTGACAGCATATGATTATTCCATGGCTTCGATAGTGGATACGGCGGGAATTGACCTGATATTGGTGGGTGATTCGGCAAGTAACGTAATGGCTGGTCATGAAACCACGCTTCCCATTACATTAGATCAGATTATTTATCATGCCCAGGGTGTGGTAAGAGCCGTGAAAAGAGCCTTTGTAGTAGTTGACTTGCCTTTTGGAAGCTATCAGGGAAATTCGGAGGAGGCTTTGCGATCAGCCATACGAATAATGAAAGAAACAGGTGGGCATGCCGTGAAGATGGAAGGTGGAAAAGAAATTGAAGAATCTATTGTGCGAATATTAAGTGCGGGAATTCCGGTGATGGGTCATCTGGGTCTTACACCTCAATCCATTTATAAGTTTGGTACCTATACAGTTAGAGCGAAAGAGGAAGAAGAAGCAGACTTACTAAAATCAAATGCCAGGCTGTTGGCAGATTTAGGTTGCTTCGGAGTTGTGTTGGAAAAAATTCCCAATAAATTAGCCAGTGAAGTTACTGCCAGTATTGATATTCCCACAATCGGAATCGGTGCAGGTGCTGGCTGCGACGGGCAAATACTTGTTATTCACGATATGCTGGGGATAAATAAAGACTTTTCGCCCAGGTTTTTACGCCGTTATGCCGACCTCCACAGCGTAATGTCAGAAGCTTTTACCAACTACATTGCCGATGTAAAATCGGGTGATTTCCCCAGCGAGAAAGAGAGTTATTAAATTATTCCTCATCGTCGTCGTCGTCCTCACCGGCAAATTTAGCCGGATATGGTTTAGTGCTATTGGAAGAAAACCAAATAATTCGGTTTAGTATATCATCTTTTCCTCTGTCAATTCGGTCAAAAACATATTTGATAGACTGATTTGTAAATTTCAATGCCGCACCTTTTTGAGATTTAGCCGGCGGATTCATTTCATCCAAAGCAATCAGGTTCTTTCTTGAAGTAAAGGTATAATCCGTATTTTTTTCATTTGAAAAACAATCAAACATTGGTGTTGCCGTAGCGTCAATAATATTCATTGGTGGTAAACCAAGAATTTGCTCAATGGTGCGTAAAAGCGAAGTTTGATTATAATTGGTTCGAATAGTTTTTTGTAATCGGGAGTATTTACTAACTACAAAACCCGTAGTGCGGTAGGCACTTACATGATCCCAACCTGCCTGCGAATCATCTTCACTAATAAAAATAACTGTAGAATCGGCGAATCTGCTTTTCATGACGGCTTCCACAATTCGACCCACGGCCAGATCATTATCAGCCACCATTGCCCGGGGAGTAGGAAAATTGGGATTCATACCAGTGGTGTGGTCATTTGGAAGTGACATTACCATTAAGTGAGGCATTTTTTCCGATTCATTATTATTCCAAAATTCCAATTCTTTCAAAAATGCATCGGCCCGCATTTGATCACTGATATTCTCATCATCGCAGCCCGGAAATTCCTTTGAAAGTATTGGTCTTACCCGGGAAATTGTACTTGTATTTTCAAAAGGGAAAGTTTCACCATTTTCTTGTAAATTTTTTAATGATGTCCAGTTGAACTGTGTCTTATCGTATTCGCAAGTACAAGCCTCTCCGTAAATTCTGGCGGTTTTTCCATGATCCAATGCATTATTCCAGATCAAACCATTTTTATTATATACCAGTGCATCATACAAAACATGCGGATAAGACCTGAACCACGCTCGCACACTTTTTTCAGTGTAGTCAGTTACCATTCCTGCACTTGCCCAATGATGCCCTTCGGCAGATGCCTTTCCGGATACGTAATAATTATCCATTAGTAAGTACTCGCGAGCTATTTTGTGTTGGTTAGGCGTAACGCTATCGCCAAAAATACAAAGTGAGGGCATTCCATCACCCTCGCTCATGTCGCCCAATACCTGATCATAGGTACGATTTTCTTTTATTATATAAAGTATATGTTTAAAAACAGAAGGCTCTCCTATTCGCTCGGGTACCGGTTTGGGTGTTACTTCTGGTCGTGGTAAAATTGCTGCCAGTTTAGATTTATAATATAGACTTAGGTCTTTTACCTTTTGTGTATATTCAGCCAGTTTGACTTTATCAGGTATTTGAATAAATGAAATCGAAGCCAATTGTTTGTGTGAATTATAAGCCTTTTCCGAACCTTCCACCTTATGGGCAGCTCTGGCACCTATGGCCTCCAGATTTGTGATAATGAGATTATAATCCTGAATAACTATTCCCGACGGATAAGCTTGAGTAGGAATAAATCCTTCTACCTGATTTATACCGGTATTTGTATTTAATGAAATTACGGCGACCGCATTATCCAATCCATTGGCTACGTATAATTTTTCGCCATTTTCGCTAATTGCCAGGCCATTTGGAGTACTACCAACAAGGTTTTTGTTTTCAGCAAAGAGTCCGACAAAAACAGAATCCCTAACAAACAGCCTCTCAACATCGATAATTGAGATATTGTCACTATTGCCATTGGCAACAAAAATTGTCTTTTCATCTGGACTAGATATAAGGGCGTTTGGATGCAAGCCTACCTTTATTTCATTAAGTAATTTACCATCATTAATGTCATAAACCGAAACTGAACCCTTGGAAATTGCACCTGTTTTAGGGTCGACGTATGCATTTCCCCATGGTATGCCTGCCGTTTCTTGTTCTTCAGAGGCATTGGCCAGTGGCCCGGCCCAATTAGATACGAAAGCTTTTCCTTTTACAATTCTTAATCCATAAGGAGCATTTCCCGTTGGTTTCGACCATATTAAACTACCGTTACTCACTTTTAATTTCTCAATTCGGTTATTTCCGTTTAATACAGTGAATAGATAAAGTTCATTTCCTTCTTTTAATAAGGCGACTTCATTGGGTAAAGCTATAGTAGCGGGTGCTAAAGGCTTGAAAACAAAGGTATTTCTTAGTTTGATTTCAGTGCCGTTCCAAACAGCCTGAAAAACATAGGAATCAGGTTTGTTTCTGGCACCGGCACCCCAAAAAATATGTATTTCATGTTGCCATTCAATGACTTTTACTCCACTGAAAGAACTCATTGTACTTTTTAAATCATCGAAATCGTTGTAAGTCCACCGGCTAATCAATTTATGGCTTTGCATATCAAATACGGCAAGTCCGTAGCGATCTTCCACCACTACCAAATTTGATTCAGGAATTAATGCTAAATCGAGGCTGTGGTTTTCGAAGTCGGGATCTCCAAAATTTACCGACTCCCCTGCCCCATCAATTATTCGGTTATAGGGCATTAAATAAGGGGAACTTTCAGAAGCAAGTGTCTTATTATCGTAATCCAGTTTATTTTCTTTGAAAACAATTTTATTGGTTCTGCAACCCAGAATAAAAAGAATACTGGAAAATACAAAAACTGGCTTTATTTGCTTGAAATTTAACATATGCTATTATTTTGAACTCCTAATAATTCAAAGATAAACTCAATCCTTAAATCGAATCCTGATTTCGAATTAATTTAACTATCTGGTAATACCAGAAGCTGAGACCAAGGGCCTCAAATTCTAATGTTTTAAAGTATACTATCTGGCAATTATAATTAAAGCAAGACCTGCCACATAACACAAAAGCATGATTTTAAGTAAGTTATGAGTAGACTTAGAGGCATTTTTGAATTCTTTCCAAATATAAATACCCCAAATGGCAGCAATTACGGTTGCTCCCTGACCTAAGCCATACGAAATGGCAGGGCCTGCTTTGCCCGAGGCAATTATACTGAATGACATTCCCAGACACCAAATCATTCCTCCCAAAACACCCATCAGGTGATTTCTGGAAATACCCTTGAAGTAATCACTGAATGAAACCGGCTCACCAACGAAAGGCTTTCTCATCAAAAAAGTATTGAATATAAAATTGCTGGCAAATATTCCAATTGCAAAAATTAGTACAGCTGTATACGGACTCAATTTACCGGGGATTGGATTTTCAAAATCGGGAAACATGGAATTGGCCACATATTTATAGAAAAAACCCATCAATAAACCCGCTACAATTGATAAGACCAATCCCTTAGTAGAAAGACCGGAAGTGCCCGAATCTGTATTTTTATAAGCCTTTGCATTTAATATGATAGCCAAAACCACCAATAAAACACCGGAGAAAAGGTATAATTGATTTCCTACAGGAGCATCGAGGTAATTAACTATTACACCTACCACCAAAGCTAAGCCTATGCCCACCGGAAAAGCCACCGACATGCCAGCAATAGCAATAGCTGCAACCAATAAAATATTGGCCAGATTAAAAAAGACGCCTCCAATAATTGCAGACCTGATACTATCATTATCGGCTTGTTTTAAGTCTTCCAAAAATGATCGGCCTCCTTCACCGTAACTCCCCAAAGTAAAGGCAAAAATCAGCGAGGCTAGTAAAATGCCTATGACGTAATCCCAATAAAAAAGCTCAAATCTCCAGCTGGATTCGGCAAGTTTTTGGGTATTGGCCCAAGATCCCCAGCATAACATGGTGACGATACAAAACCATACGGCCGTTTGGTAATTTTCAATGATAAACATAAATTTCAGGGTTTCAGGGTTTCAGGGTTGGAATTTTCTTTTGGCCAAACCGGTAAATTACCTGATTGGTATTGTCTGTGGGTGCGTCATTATATACCAGAACTTCAGTAAGTCGGCAAACCATATCTTTACTTGGATTAAGCAATTTTAATTTTATGGTATGTTTGCCTTTTGGCAAATCGTATTTCCAGGCAATTTCATGCCTTCTTTCTCTGAAACTGGTAGGCAATTCAATTTTTTCGGTGAGATTACCATCAATGCTCAATTCCACATTAAATACATACTTACTCTCTGATGCCCACTTGGCAGTTTCTCCTTTCACCACAAATCCTGTTCCTTCCATTTCGAAGGTATATTCATCGCTTAAATCTTTGTAAACAAATTGTTTATCAACCGGATAAATTCCTTCAAAACTTTGCTCCATGGGAACGGTCTTTGGATTTTGTAATTTAATTTTTACATTTTCTCCTTCTACTTTTCCGCCGTTCCTTTTTATATTTTCCAAGGCATGTTTCATGCCGATTTCATAGACTTTATTTAAGGAAGTGCTGGTGTATTTAAAATCAATATCCTCAGCTTCTTTAAGGCCCATTTTCCAATATTCGGGGATATTGTCATAACCTAAAACGGTTCCCAAAATTCCGCCGGCAGACGACGGGTTACAATCGGCATCCTGACCGCAGCGTGTTGTAATCTCCATGGTTTGGGTAAAATCACCGTTGCCATAAAGTAAGCCCAAAACCACATATGCCGAATTGAGCGTGGCATCTATATCGAAAGGTGCAAATACACCATCGGGGCAACCGATATCCTGACTCCATTTGTCCTGTAAAGCATACCAGGTACGTTTCCAATCATCCGGAAATTGCTTGTGCCATTTTATTACATCTGCTATGCATTTGTGGTAATTACTTTCTGCCGGAATGGTTTTTAAGGCTTCATTCAAAATGCCCGGAATATCATTATTTACAAATGCCAGGGTATAACAAGCTCCCAAAAATACACCGCCATAATAGCCATCGCCGTAATTCATGATGTGCCCGATTTTATCGGAAATAGCTGAAGCCGTGTTCGGCATACCCGGCGACATCAAACCTGCATAATCGCATTCTATCTGGTAATCTATGCAATCTGCATGCGGGTTATTCTTCCAATGACCAGAAGCGGGAGCTTCGATTCCATGCAAAATATTGTACCTGGCGGCTTGATTAGCATGCCAAAGTGCATATCCGGCATTGGCGTAAGCCTTGGAATGGGAAGATATCGGTGCGTCAAATCCCTCTTTTTCGAATACCTCTACAAAAGTTAAATCCATATAGAGGTCGTCGTACAGCCCTGGATTATTAAGCATGGTTTTCTTTAAATAACCATCGTACCAGGGTACTGGGGTATATTCGTTGATGATCGTACCGTTAAATTTAAACTCCAGCGGACCTCCAAATGTCACGCCGATGGTTTGCCCGGCCCAGCCACCTTTGATTTTATCCTGAAGGGTGGCTTTGCTCATGGTTACCATATCAGACTGAGCAAAGAGCATTTTTGAAAGTAATAGAAAAGTAAAAAGAGTTGAAATTTTCTTCATTCCGGGGTATTAATTTAATTCGTTTAGATAAGGTGCCGAAGCCTGAGCTCCCATTTTGGTAACAGACAAGGCGGCGGCTTTATTTGCAAATTTGATCGCAGATTCCCAGTCAAAAACTTCGGCAATTTTAAGTGCCAAAGCTCCATTAAAAACATCGCCAGCTGCTGTAGTATCAACGGCTTGTACTTTTTCAGCAGGTACAAAAATCTCTTTTTCGCTATCGAAATAAACAGCTCCTTTGGACCCTAATGTAATGATTACATGCTGAATTCCTTTTTCTATTAAAATAAAAGCAGCCCGGCGTGCAGTTTCGAGATCAAGAACTTCTATTCCGGTAAGAATTCCCGCTTCTGTTTCATTGGGCGTGATCAAAAACAAATCCTGAAAAACCTCATTAGGCAGAAAAGCTGCCGGAGCGGGATTTATGATCAGCTTTTTTTTATTCTTTCTACAAAAATCGGCCAGATAAGCCACCGCTTCCACCGGAGTTTCCAGCTGGGTAAGTATGATTTCCTGTTCTTTTAGTTTATCAGCTAGCGAAAGTAAATGATCCGTATTCAGCAGGGCATTTGCACCTGAGGCCACCACAATCTCATTTTCACCTTCGGCATTAACAGTAATCAGAGCCACACCAGAGGCAGTATTTGGAATAGTTTTTATTCCGGATACCTCAATTCCCTCTTTTATAAAACCATTTACCGCTTGCTGCCCAAATATATCATCGCCCACGCAAGATATGAAAGACACATTGGCTCCCAACCGGGCAGCGGCCACCGCCTGATTGGCTCCTTTGCCACCCGGAAACATAAAAAAATCACCTCCAATAATTGTTTCACCTGGCCCGGGGAATCGGGTGGTTTTTACAACCATATCGGTATTAGAACTGCCGACAACGGCTATTTTAGGCATAAATTCTTATGGGTATTAAAATTTAAAAATAAGCCTTTTTTTGATGTAAAATACAATTAATACTTTTAAAAATAACAATTATAAAAATGGCTAAATAACAAATTATTAACCTAAACTATTGACTATCAAAAGAAAAATAAACAATTTGCTTATACCAAATCTATCCACGTTTGAACACACTTCGATCTTATCCTGTACTTCGGTTATTGCTATTCTTCATTTCGGGAATGCTGGCTTATTCATTGGGCTTTTTTCAAACAAAAATCGCAATTGCCATCTTGACTATTGCTTTAATTTCTTTAGGTCTTGGATTTCAAATCAAGAACAGAAATTTATTATCTGTCGGGATTTACCTTCTATTTTTTTTGATTGGATTTTACATTTCTGAAGCTCATCGAGTTATCGATGAAAAAGTTATAGGTCTTTCCGATTTAGAAAACATGGAAAGTTATGAAGTTCAAATTGAACGAATGCCGGAGCAAAAACCGAAATCTTACAAAACCTATGCTGAAATAGTACAAGTAAAACGAAATGGAGCTTGGGAGAAAATGGGAGGCCATATTCTCATCTATTTTAATTTAGGAGAACAAAAGAAGCCCGAATACGGGGATATTTTTGTCATAAACGGTCATCCCCGTGAAATCGAAAAGCCAAAGAATCCTTTTGAGTTTGACTATGCCGATTATCAGAAAAAAAGAGGAATAATTGCTCACCATTTTTTACGGGATGAAGATTATCAACTTATTGGCCACAATAAAAGAAACCTACTCATAAATCAGGCTATAATTCTAAACCAATTTGCGTCGAACACCTACCAAAAAATTATATCCGATAAGAAACAACTGGGTGTGGCGAATGCCATGATTATCGGACTTAAAGACGAACTGGATAACGATGTAAAAGATGCTTATTCCGGAGCGGGTGCTATTCATATTTTGGCAGTTTCAGGACTGCATGTGGGTATTATACTGCTTATTCTTCAATTTTTATTCAAACCTATTCAAAAATTACCCGGAGGAAAGTGGCTTAGTTCATTATTGATAATCCTTTTGCTTTGGGCATACGCCTTATTTACAGGTTTGTCGCCAAGTGTAAGCCGGGCCACATTGATGTTCTCGTTGATCGAATTCGGGCTTATGCTTCGGCGAGACAAAAACAATATCAATGTGGTCGCTTTTTCTGCCATGGTTTTGCTGATAATAAACCCGGATTGGATTTTTGAAGTTGGTTTCCAGCTTTCGTATCTTGCTGTTTTGGGTATTATCTATTTATATCCCTATTTGAATGAGCTTTTTGTTTTCAATTACCGCATTTTTCGATGGCTATGGCAGATCACGGCTGTTTCTATTTCGGCTCAATTATTTACTTTTCCATTAAGTATTTACTATTTTCATCAGTTTCCAAATTATTTCTGGCTTACCAATCCTATTGTGAGTTTGCTAAGTGTAGCCATTTTGGGTTTGGGAATTGCTACTTTGGCCGTATCCTGGATAGCTCCTTTATTAAAAATTATTGGATTCTTGTTTAAGGTTTCCTTGGCTATTACTAATTGGGTAATTTTTGGTATTAACAGTCTGCCCAATTCCCGCATGCAAGGCTTAAGCATAGAAATAACCGAAATGCTGGCATTATATTTTCTTATTTGGTTTGTCATTCAGTTTTTTATCAAAAAAGAGACCCGTTTTTTAATAGCAGCTACTCCTATAATACTTATTCTATTTACTTGGAAAATGTATCAAAACCTACGGCAAAGCAAGCAGGAAGAGATAACCATACATTTTATTCCAAGGTCCTCAGGAATTTCGTTTATCAACGGTAAACAAGCTACGTTTCTGGCCGATTCGGCTGAAATAGCTGATCCAAGAATTTTTAATTTCCACCTAAAAAACTACTATGACCATTACGGAATTGATAAGGTGAATTATTTAGAAAAAACATCGGAAAGGCTGGAAATAATTGAATCGAGGAAAGAAAAGATTTTATGGATAAATGCCTGGCCCAAAGGCAAAATTGTGGATCATTTCGAAAAAGTTTTAATCTCCCAAAATGCGGTTCGAGATATTAAGAAAACATTTACTGATAAACCCGACTTACTTATTCTGGATGACAGTAATTCCAGAAAAACAGTGGAATCCTTAAAAATGCAAGCAGATAGCTTGGGCTATAAATTGGTTTCGCTTTATGATACGGGTGGGATAAGTTTTTAGTTTATTTTTTTAACACATAGGCACATAGGTCACATAGTTTATTAAAAGTTGAATTTTGAATTTAATAATTCCCTTATGGTGATTAAATTTTGGATTTACTATTCGGTTTCTCCCTTTTAAAATCTATGTGTTACAACTGTGGCTATGTGTTTATTAATTTTAACATATAGCCTCATAGGTTAACAAATCAACCTCTACCCACCCATTTCACTTCCTCCACACCTGATTCTTTAGCTAATTGGCGGCAAAGCACAAAAAGATAATCCGAAAGTCGATTCAGGTATTTGATGAGCATAAAATTTAGTCCTTCGGTATCGTGTAGTCTGATAGCTGCCCTTTCTGCCCTGCGGCACACTGTACGTGCAAGGTGTGCATAGGAAACATGTAAATGCCCGCCAGGAAGAATAAAATGGCGTAAGGCAGGTAAATGCTCATTCATCCGATCCATTTCTTTTTCTAAAAGATCAATATCGGCTTCTTTTAAGTCAGGTAAGTTAACTGAGCTTTCGGCTTCAGCGGCCATTTCAGCTCCAATCGTGAAAAGTCGGTCCTGAATTTCTTTTAAAAGATTTTTTCGGTCATCATTTACACTTACATCCCTCAATAGGCCAATCCAGCTATTTAATTCGTCTACCGTACCGTAAGCCTCTATTTTCAATTCGCCTTTGCTCACTCTCTTGCCACTCAACAAGGAGGTTTTTCCTTCGTCACCGGTTTTGGTATATATTTTTGCCATTTCTAAAAAGATCAGATTTAATTATTCTAAACGAGGATGTGAACCTAAATTTGCAAACTTAAAACCGCAACGCCAAAACGATTGTTTAAGTGTAGCGAAGTATATTCCGGAAAAACCGGAGACAAAACAAATTTTAAATACGGAAATGGTAAATATCTTTTTTGGTTTCTGGCGAAAATCTTCCTGGGTTTTTGTAATTGTAACCTTATTTTATTGCTACATAAACCTGCCTGAATCAGTGGCAGTCACCTATAATGAAGCCGGCAGGCCAGTTCGATTTATGGACAAGCAAAATTTCTTTTATCTGGCAATTGGTTTGTTATTGGGAGTAAACCTTTTACTGGGAATTCTAAAAAATCAGTTTCAGAAATTAGATTTAAGCAATTCAGGAATAAAAAACCCGTGGTTTACTAAGAAGGAGAATCTGTCAACTTTAGTTAGTGGCTGGTCGGATGCTTTTTTGGCGATCATAAATACGTTTATTGTATTTGTACTATTTGCCTTAAGAAGCATAAATGGCGATGCCCAGCAATCACTTGATCGTAATTATGGCTGGATGATAGTTTTGGGAGCTGTTCTACTCTTGATTTTAGTATTCTTCCTTCCGCTGCGGATACTTTTCACCAAACCTGATTCGGCAGATTGATGGCAACAACCCAAGCCATAAAAATATCTGATTTCGATTACGATTTGCCAGATAATCGTATTGCAAAATACCAATTGCAAAATCGCGGTGAATCCAAACTCCTGGTTTATAAAAATGAGGAAATCAAGGATGATACCTTCCAAAAGCTCCCTGTTTTTCTTCCCGAAAACAGCCTTTTGGTTTTTAATAACACGCGAGTAATACCCGCAAGGCTGTACTTCAGAAGGGCTACCGGAGCTGTAATTGAGCTTTTTTTGTTAAAACCTGTTAGTCCTTCGGCTGAAATTACTCTAGCAATGAGCACGAGTGAAAGCAGCGTGTGGGAATGCATGATAGGAAATAAGAAGAAATGGAAAGGGGAGGTTTTGGAATTAAATGTAAGCCGTTTTCAGTCTTCAGTTGGCAGTTTTCAGTCTATGGGGAGTAGTGGGGTGTTTGACTTTGCTTTGAGGGCGGAATTAGTAGATTCGGAAAAAAATCTGGTGAAATTCAGTTGGGAAAGAGATTATTCTTTTGCAGAAGTAATAAAAGCTGCCGGCGAAATGCCACTTCCGCCTTATCTTAATCGCGAAACCGAAGAAAGAGACCTCGAAAATTATCAAACTGTTTATTCTAAAATAGACGGAGCAGTAGCAGCTCCAACAGCAGGTTTACACTTCACCGATGAAATGCTGGAAGTTTTGAAAAGTAAGCACAAACTGGCCCATATTACACTTCATGTGGGAGCAGGTACTTTCCAACCAGTAAAAACGGAGAATGCACTGGAGCACGAAATGCATAAAGAAGAGATTAGTTTTTCCCGTGCATTTTTGAAACAATTGCACGATCATAAAGGGTCGGTAATAGCGGTGGGAACCACTTCCGCCCGTTCTTTAGAAAGTCTATACTGGTTTGGAGTGAAACTTCTGGAAAACCCAGATTCTCAATTCGAAATTGAGCAAATGTACCCGTATGGCTTTGAACAAACTAAATTGCCTGATTTAAACCAATCCATTGCTGCTATTTTGAATAAAATGGAAAATGAGAACCTGGAAAAAATAAGCGGACATACCGGAATTATGATTTTCCCGGGTTATAAATTCAAAGTTTGTGAAGGAATAATCACCAATTTTCATCAGCCGAAGTCTACTTTGCTTTTATTAATTTCTGCTTTGATAGGAGATAATTGGAGAAAGGCCTACCAATTTGCATTAAATAATGACTTCCGTTTTCTAAGCTATGGCGATTCGAGTTTATTGCTACCCTGATTATCCTTTTCTAATCGAACTTCCTCTTTCCATTAATTTATGTGCTAAAACTATGGACTGAGTCAGACTAATTTCCATCTGTCCGCTCAAGTGAGAAATCAAGCTCTTTGCTGCCATTTCGCCCAATTCTTCGCCCGGATAATGAATAGTTGTAAGTTTGGGTTCCACTACCTGACAAACCGGATCATTATTAAAACCTGCAATCGCAATGTCCTGAGGAATTTTGATTCCCTTGGCTTTTAAAGAAACCAAGAGATTTACAGCAAAATTATCGTTAGAAACAAAAATACCATCTGGCTTTTTATCTAATTGTATTATAAATTCTACGGTATTTACCACCTCATCGGGAGAAATGGAATTTTCAAGTAATAATTCTTCCTGAAAGGCAACATTTGATTCTGTAAGAGCTTTTTGAAATCCTTCAAAACGTTCTTTGTAGACCTGGCAATTCAAATCACCCGTAATGTGCATTATATTTTTACACCCTTGATCAATCAAATGCCGGGTGATTTTATACCCTGCCTGCACATTATCAATGGTCAACTTGGGAATATTATCCACAGGTAGTACCCTGTCAAAAAATAATACAGGAATATTTTTCCTGAAAAAAGCGTCGTAATGAGCCGTATTTTTGGTTTCGGAAGATACAGAAACTAATAGGCCATCAACCCGAGAATTAAAAAGTAAACGGGCATTGTAAATTTCATTTTTCTCGGATTCCTGTGATTGAGTAATCAATAAATTATAGCCTGCTTCGCTTACTATTCTTTCAATTCCCGCTATAACGGTAGACATAAAAACAGAATCAAGCCTTGGCACTATAACTCCGATGATATTCGTCGATTTTGTCCGAAGATTACGGGCAAATTTATTGCTGCGGTATCCAAGCTTTTGGGCTTCTGCCTGAATACTTGCTTTAGTTTTACTGTTGATTGCCGGATGATCGTTCAAGGCTCGACTTACCGTAGAAGGCGAAATGTTCAAAGATTCCGCAATGTCGTAAATAGTAATTTCTTTTTCCAAAAAACAGGTTCTTTAAATTGAACTAGATGAAATGGCATATTCAGGTGTAAAATATAGAATAAAACCACAATTAATTAATTGCAACCGATTGCAATATACCATTTCATAACTACATTCGTATAAGGAAGTAAATGCAAATTGAAATTCTTACTTTATTGGTTTGTATTATTAAAATTTCCACCCTAAGAAATGATATTTTTTTGTCAATTATTTCGCAGATAATTGCAATATATTATTAGTTAAGGATTTAATCTTACATTTGTTGATATAATTTTTTAGCATAATTTATGAAACATACCATGCGTTGGTACGGGCCTAAAGACCCGGTTTCTTTAATGGACATTCGTCAGGCAGGTTGCTCGGGAGTAGTTACTGCCTTACATCAAATTCCAGTTGGTGCAGTATGGACGGTAGAGGCTATTAAAGAACGTATTTCTATAGTAGAAAAAGACAATCAAAATTATTCAGCCTTAACCTGGGATGTGGTAGAAAGTCTGCCCGTTCACGAAGACATAAAAAAGGCTCTGCCCTCTCGCGAAAAGTACATCGAGAATTACAAAACTTCGCTTCGAAACTTAGCGGCTTGTGGTATTAATACCGTTTGCTATAATTTTATGCCGGTATTGGATTGGACCCGTACGCAATTAGATTATCAAATGCCGGATGGTGCAAAAGCCTTGCGTTTTGTACATATCGATTTCGCTGCTTTCGAAATTTATATCCTGAAAAGACCCGGTGCCGAAAAAGACTATGACGAAGCAACACTAGCCGAAGCTAAAATTCGTTTCGAAACCATGACAGAAGAGGAAAAATCCAACCTCAAACGTAACGTTATGCAAGGCCTTCCAGGTTCGGATGATGCTTTCGATTTCGATACTTTTTTAGAGTTATTAGCTGAATATAAGCATATTGGAGACAAAGAGTTGCGTGAAAATTTATATTATTTTATGCAGCAGGTGGGCCCGGTAGCTACCGAAGTAGGAGTAAATATGTGCATTCATCCGGATGATCCTCCGCGGCCGATAATGGGTTTGCCTCGTGTGCTTTCAACCGAAAGCGACGTTGCCCAGCTTTTTGCCGCTTACGATAATCCGGCTAATGGGCTTACCTTTTGCACAGGTTCTTTCGGTGTAAGGCCAGATAATAATCTACCTCAAATGGTGAAAAGGTTTGGTAATCGAATTCATTTCATTCATTTACGTACCACCAAGAGAGAAGAAGACCCGCGAAATTTTCATGAAGCACCCCACATGGCAGGTGATGTGGATTTTTACCCAGTGGTTGAGGCTTTGTTATTAGAACAAAAACGCAGAATGGAGGCAGGTGAAAAAGTAACCGCAATTCCGATGAGACCCGATCACGGTCATCAGATGCTCGATGATCTGGGAAAAACTACCTATCCGGGCTATTCTGCAATTGGCCGACTGAGAGGTTTGGCTGAGTTAAGAGGTATGGAAATAGCCATTAAAAGGCAGATTGAAAGTATTTAAGTTAGACTTATTCCAATTCAAATAAGTATGCCGTATGTTTTGGGTCTTCGGACCCAAAGCTGCGGTTTTTTGATTAGTAAAGAATTATTCAACCCCAAACGAGAAAGCTATTTTTTGTTATATCGCTCTAGCTTTTTAATAGTCAATAATATACTCAATATGAAAACTTTAGCCTGTTTATTTTTCCTTATTTCCGTTCAGGTATTTGCTAACGACGGTTCGGAGTTATGGCTAAAATATGATCTTATAGAAAACGAAACAGTACGGTCAAATTTTTCCAAATCGATCAATCAGATTGTGATAGATACACAAACAGAAAGGAGCACTTTGGCGGCAAGAGAACTACAAACCGCTCTTAAAGGTCTTTTAGGAAAAGAAGTTCCCATTTTGTTTTCTAAAGAAAATAAAAATTTAAAAAAATCTATCTTTCTAACTGATTCTTATGCTGGCTCTGAACTAGGTTCCGAGGGATTTAAAATCGAGAATTTAAAGATATTAGCCAAAACAGACTTGGGCTTGCTATACGGCACTTTCGCATTTATACGTCACATACAAACTTCGGAAAAGCTGTATTTTTCACAAATAGAAAATCCCAAAGTCAAAATCCGGATGCTCAATCATTGGGACAATGCCAATGGTACCGTAGAGCGGGGATATGCCGGATCATCCATATGGAAATGGTTTGAATTGCCCAATCAAATAGACCCAAGATTAATACAATATGCCCGTGCCAATGCCTCTATCGGGATAAATGCAGTTTCTGTTAACAATGTAAATGCAAGCTCGAGATTTCTGACATCCGAGTATCTTACTAAAATTAAGGGAGTAGCTGATTTCTTAAGGCCATATGGTATAAAGGTCTTTATTTCTGTAAATTTTAGATCGCCCCGCACACTTGGCGGTTTAGAAACTTCTGACCCGCTCGATGCCGGAGTGAGAAATTGGTGGAAAGAAAAAACCGATGAAATTCATAAATACATTCCCGATTTTGGCGGGTTTTTGGTAAAAGCCAATTCGGAAGGCGAGCCAGGTCCGCAAGATTATGGAAGAACCCATGCCGACGGAGCAAATATGCTCGCGGAAGCGATGAAAGGAAGAGATGGCATTGTTATCTGGCGGGCATTTGTTTACAAAGCTGATCCGGATGGCGATCGATTTAAAGAAGCTTACGAACAATTCAAACCACTAGATGGCCAATTCGATAAAAAAGTTATTGTACAAGTAAAAAACGGGCCGATTGATTTTATGCCACGGGAACCCTTTCATCCCATGTTTGGAGCTTTTCCAAAAACTCCTTTGGCAATGGAATTTCAGATTACTCAGGAATATCTGGGGCATGCAAGTCATCTGGTTTACGAAGCTCCCATGTTAAAGGAATGCCTGGATTCCGATACCTTTTCAAAAGGAAAAGGCTCTACTGTAAGCAAAGTAATTGATGGGAGTTTAGATAATCAGGCTCTTTCCTTGATGGCAGGAGTTGCCAATACCGGTTCAGATGCCAATTTTACCGGGCACCCATTTGGGCAAGCCAATTGGTATGCCTTTGGACGATTGGCCTGGGATTATGATTTAAGTTCGGAGCAAATCGCCAAAGAATGGATTCAAATGACACTGACTCAAAATACCCAAGCAGTTGCTCAACTTACCGATTTTATGATGGCTTCGCACCCGACTTATGTTAAATATACCTATCCGCTAGGCTTACACCACATGATGGGCGAGGGGCATCATTACGGACCACAGCCCTGGCTCGAAAAAAGTGGAAGACCAGATTGGACCTCCGTATATTATCACCGTGCCGCTGCCGACGGGCTCGGTTTTGACCGCACCGGTAAGTTGAGTAATGCACTTAAACTTTATGCACCAGAGGTGCAGGAAAATTGGGGAAAACCCGAAACTTGCGACTTGAATTACCTGATGTGGTTTCATCATTTACCCTGGGATTATAAGCTTTCAACGGGCAAAACTCTTTGGAATGAGCTCATGAGCAGGTATTACGAGGGCGTGGAAGACGTAAAGAAGATGAACGATAAATGGCAAACTTTTAAACCGATTATAGATCCTGAAATTTTTGCAAATGTATCCGGAAGGTTACAAATACAGGAAAAAGAGGCTCTTTGGTGGCGGGATGCCTGTTATCTGTATTTTCGGGATTTCTCGAAAATGCCCTTACCGGCAGGTCTGGAAATGCCAAACAGAACCCTGGAAGAGGTTAAAAAAATAGAAGAGATTTATCATTTGCGTTAAAAATAGAAACCCTGATAATCAATAGAATAAAACATGAATAAATTTTCGTTAGAAGGAAAAATAGCTTTGGTAACAGGAGGAGGTGCAGGAATTGGTTTGGCCATAACCGAATGTTTTATAGAAGCCGGTGCCAGAGTTGTGATAACAGGCCGAAGAGAGGAAGTTCTGAAAGAAACAGCAGACAGTTTAGGTGAAAAAGTAAGCTACAAAGTACACGATATTACAGATTTAAAAAGCATTCCGGCTCTGGTAGATGCCATCGAAAACGAGATCGGTGCCATTGACATCCTGGTAAATAATGCTGGAGTGAATCAGAAAAAACCGGCCTTAGAAGTAACTGACGATGAATTTGACCGCATTCTGCAAACCAATCTGTATGCTGTTTTCGTGTTAACCCGTGAAGTTGGTCGCAAAATGACCGAAAGGAAATCAGGGAGTATTATCATGATTTCGAGTATGGCCGCCTATTACGGAATAGACCGTGTGGTTTCTTATTCTGCTTCCAAAAATGGAGTGGAAGGGCTGGTAATGGCGTTTTCATCGGAGTTTGGAAAAGATAATGTGCGTGTAAATTCGATTGCACCCGGCTTTATTGAAACCAATATGATGCTCACAGCTATGAACTCCGATCCGGCTAGAAAAAACAAAGCATTTGACAAAATTCATATGCAGCGATGGGGACAAATAAAAGATGTGGGTTATGCTGCAGTTTTTCTTGCCTCTGATGCTTCGGAATACATTACTTCCGTTTCACTACCTGTTGACGGGGGAAATAGTAAGGGTTTTTAATCAAAAAGATCATCTATTTTGCCTTAAATATCTTTTTAACCCTTGGGAATTGTAGCTCTCCCGGACAGCCATAATTAAGTAAAATTTTGTAAACGAGGGGTCAAAAATCCCCTCGTATTTACAACAAATCAATAATCTAATTTGGCTTTAATCTAACCAATTTAGACAAAATCGTGACAAATTTAGCTCCAATACAAAAACATAAAATATAACCCAAAAAACTCCCTAAAAAAGTCCAACTCAAATCACTTTTTTTCTTTTGTAGTTACAAAAGGGACCGTGACCTGTCTTATTTCATCTTCTAATGTGAGTACAAAAGTATTTTTTATGCTCAAATCCTCCTTGGTAAATGGCACCAGGTAACTTTCGCTATTCTCTTGAAATATAAAATAAGTACCTAATTCTAAGCCCGGAATTAGCATTTCATAAGTTTCAATTAATCTTCGGTTTAACAGAAATGGTTGATTTTTTAATACTCTTAAATACAAATTTGAGCTTTCATAATCTAAAACAGCCCTGTTTAATTCTGCTTTTCCATCCGAATTTGAATATATTTCAGCAACAATAGAACCTGATTCATTTAATATTTCATACTTGATTCCTGATAAATATTTTTCACCGGAATCAAGTATTTTGTTTCTGTTTTTATCAATACAAGAATATATTGTGATGTTACTATCAGCCGAATAAAAGTTAATTAATTCATGTAGGAAAATTGCGTTTTGAGAAGTTCTTATTTTCAAATTTTCAAATTGTTCGTAGAATATATTTTGAAATGAATTATAAAATTCACTTCGCCCGTTCAATAGTACTCCTTTAGAATTTTGTTTTGCAAAATAAGGTTTAGAAAAACCTGTTTTTTTTGCACAAACAAAAAAAAGCGTAATTAAAAGGACTATTATTAACTTTTTCATTGGGTTGTTTGGCTAGTTGCAGCAATTTCAATGTAACCAGATAATGGAATAATTTTAACTTTTAAACAATTATTCTACTACCGAAGCAACTATACATAAGTCAAATTATTAACCCATTTTTTAACAAAAGTTGGAAACTGTTATCTAATTCCACTCCAATCTTTTATAAACTTTAAGATTAATTTATCCTTAAATTCTATCAAGATTAATAATATAATTTGACCATTTTTTCTCATACCGATCAATTTATTTACTAAAACCTAACAGATTAAAAAGAATTTTGACAAACTTATTCCCGCAAACTTTTTAACCATTCCTTTTTGGGTTTTTCTTATAATCTATTTCAGTGGTAGGTTAATTACCATAAAAATAGTGAGCCAAATATTAATCCAGTGCTATTGGAAATTGCACAAAATGCGATGAATGGAGTCTTTTTGTGTGTTAAATGACTTTAGATTTCGCCAACTGTGATCGAAAGTGCTGAAAAAGCAGGTGAAATACACGTAATTCTATTTCTCTGTTATTTGATATAAAAAAACGGTTTATCTGCATATGAATAAATGAACTTAACTCCGTCTCAGATAATGCATTTGTTTTTAAAATTGATTGTAGAAATAATAAATAATCTTCAGATCTATCTTCTAAAAGTTCAAATTCTATCCTATTTCTTTCTTCTCTGTAAATTGCATTTAACTTAGCTTTAATGCCTTTTTGATCCTTATATTCGGAGAGAAAACCATCACGGGATTTTTCACAAAAAGATATTTTCTCTGGTAAATTCAAACCATGTGCATTTAGCATGGCATTTATGCTAATTAAACATACATAAAGTCTTTCTTCATTGGAATGTTTTGAAATACAGCTTAGAATATATTTACTTTCACTATGGAATATGGACTCAGCCAAATCCATATTTGAATACCTCTCGGTTTCGGGTAAATAAGAATCGATTTGAATTTTGTAAACTATTTTTGATTGTATCTCGTTTTCTAAAATTTTATGAAAATTTCCGATAATTTCCCCAATTTCATTTATCAAAGGGTCAATTTTCAATCTTATCCGTAAATGAAAATCCGGGTCATTAAACCTTACAAAAAACCATTTTTGAATTCTTCCGGTCGATTCAAGTTTTGAAATTAATTTTTTGATTTTAGTCTTTAATAAATCATCGGCATATTTGGCTCCGGTATAAATCTTTAAAAAAAGCCATTCTGAACCAGGTGGGTATAAGGTGGATGGTTTTATATCGGAGGATATCTTGTTTGCATTTTTTGCATTCCCTTTAACAGGTATTATTATTTCTGAAGTATAGTTTCTGTTGTTTCGTTTAATAAATTTCTTATCTCCATTAAAAATATATTCCTCCAGAATAAGCTCATTTTTATTCAGCAGTTCTTGTTTTAAAATATCTTTGCAAACCTTCAATTTAAGATCAAGCACTAGTTCATTGTCAAATTCTTTTATGATTACAAATCGCGGTAAAATTTCCATTACATCCGCTTCATTCTTTTTGTTAATAATCCACCTGGCTTTTGAAAGAATTAACTTTTTATAATATATACGTGGCAAAAATGTTTCTTTATTAAAAATGCCCCAATCCCATGAAAAGTTTAAAGAATTTTCCTGAAATTGTAAATCTGCAAGAAACCGATAAAGCGGGAGGCCACTTTGAAAATTATGAGCATTTGGTAAACGAGGTATAATTCGTTTATTGAGTTTTTTCGACCATAAAATAATAGTTCGGCCATTTCTGACGGAAACCATCAAATCATCCAACTCAATTCTATTTTCGTTTGCTGCGGAAGGAATAGTATAATAAGGAATCTCCTTTTTATTTATAGGCGGATGCACAAGCACATTACCCACCGGACCCTCGGGCAAATAAATAATATCCGCCATAATGGCTTCTGGGTTTTGGTTCTGCTCAAAATTTGTAATATTCTCTAATTTTAACTGTAAATCATCATCCGCCATGGCAAACCTGGCCATCAAACTTGTGGGTGAGCCCCCTGAGATATTTTTTATATGAAAGTTGAAATCTTGAGCATCAAGTTCATCAGAATTCTTAGCCAAAATATTTCCCAAAATATAAAAACTGTCGGGTATATTTAATTTTGATAAATCAGGAATTAGCGTCTCAGGTATTTCAACTTGCCGACTTTTTCCAGTCAAAGCTTTTTTATAAAGATAAACTAAAATATCAGTGTTAATTCTTTCTTTTATTGATATACCATTAGATTCATTATCAAGATTAATTTCATCCAGTCCATAACTTTGGCTCATTCCATAGTTTATACCATGCTCAGGATCAAGTGCTAAAAGAATGGGAACCTCGGAATTATCATATCTTTTGTAAAATTGTGTTTTGAAATTTTCCAGCAAATCAGATATCCCATTTTTAAACAAGGGGCTTATTTCATAAACCTGAGTTAAAATTTGCTCAATAATCGTTTTACTAAAGGTTGGCTTTTTTGTGTTAAACTTGGTAATAGAATAAAATATATTTTTGGGCAAATCATCTTTTAAAAAAGAAGCCGTCAATTGCACTTTTAACCGCTCTAATTTTAAAATCGATAGTTTATTTTCCCTAATAAGTGATGATGATTTAAAAAATGAATTACCTACATCTGCGGGCAAATATTTACTTATTTGAGCCAGCCATTCTGCAGAACTGTGGTAAAAAGTAGGGTTCAGGTCCGAAACCAGGATTTTTTCCTGAATTAATTCATTAATAATCCCGTCCAATGAATTAATATCTTCCAAATCATTTATCAGCTCCTGGTAGCTAATGCCATTTCTGGCCTTGACTAGTATCTTGTTTAAGTCTTCGTTAAGTTCAATAATACTTAGTTGAAAATCGTCATTTTGTTTTTCAAAATAACGCAAGCAATCACCCAATTGGAACAAACCATTACTGGAAAAAATCCGGCTGTTGGGGATTAAATGGTCTTTGTATTTTTCAAAAATTAATTGCCGGAAAACTATGTCAAGTTCCAGATGACAAATATTCTGGCTTATTTCTAAATGGGTCGTATCTTCAATTTCGGCGGTGAAAAAACCTGCAAAGGAACCAAACGGGGTAGGCCTTGTGGATATGCGGGAAATGTATTTATAAAGAGTCTTGAATAGGTCAGGATTTGAGACATCACTTTTTATATATTCAGTTAAAATATTAAAAAGTTCGGAATTTGATAGGTAAATGGATTTTAAGAAAGAGGAATCTCGGGATATTATTTTTTTTACAGCATTTTCATTTCCATCTGAAAATATTCTTTTAAAAAAGGATTCTTCCTTTGCAGGAATCCGAAACATCACGAAATCAAATGCCTCCACTCAATCTTATGTTAAGATTTACCTGATACTGATTATTATCCTGATCGATATTTAAATCATACTTATTGGCATATTTCGCATTAAGCCTACGTATGGTATTCTCTAATCCAATTCCATGTGAAACATTCAGACTATGAACTTTTTTATTTGCTGGCAAGAAATTAACACAGACAAAATAAAGCGTGTCCTTTTCAATACGAATACTCATTTTGACCCATGAGCTATCATTCGTTTTATTCAGGCCATGTTTTACTGCGTTTTCAGCAAAACAAATCAAAACCAAAGGTATAATCCGATAATTAGCAGGATCACCGGATATTTCCATATCAATGCTTTTGTTTTTGTTCAAACGCAAGCGTTCCAAATCGACAAAATCATTGATAAACTGAATTTCATTTTCCAGGCTAACTGTTTCATGCCCAGATTCAAAAAGCGAATATCGCATTAAATCTGCCAATTTAAGTATGCTATCAGCGGCTCTGTCATTATCGGCCACCATACCGTAGATATTATTCAAGGTGTTGAACAGAAAATGCGGGTTTATTTGGGCCCTTAAGAAATTCAATTCCAGTTTTAAATTTTCTTCCTTTAACTTTTTGGATTCGTACAAATTGGCGAATACCTCATAAAAAAGTTTTAATCCAAAAGGTAACGAAAATAGATAAATAGTAGAGATGTAGTTTAAGTAAAATAAGTTTTTGTCATAAAATATTTCATAAAAGGACAATTCTCCTATTTTGCTTTTCATTCTGTCAATCATTCCATTTTCTTCACCAAATTCTTTCAGAATACTTATGGAATAATATGTAGAATATTGAAACATTAATATCGCAAATACAAATCCGAAAAGCAATCCAGAAAAGTTCTTTTTACTATTAAACGAATAGTCAATTATGTAAAAAGCAATAATTATCGACAACAAGTTTATGCAATAAAAATATAAGTCAATTCTCGAATTCTCAGAAGATTTGTCAAAAACTGCTGACCAATTGAAAATAGAAATAAAAATCCAAAATAAGCAATGAAATAATATTTTAAATTTTAATTGCTGATTTAGGTGATATACTTTTTCAAAGTATTTTTCCAAACATTCAAATTGTTTATGTTAATTCATTTGCAATTTTATTGAATTGCCGGTGACCATGTACCTAAAGTAGTCAAATGATTTTTGCCAGTTCCTGACTTTACTTTGTTTGAAACCTTACCAATTACTTCTTTTCTTAAAAATGATAGGTTTTTTTTCGATTTTAGCTGATTTGCGTTCATGTTGCTTTGGGTTTATTGTTTAAATTAAATGATACACCAAAAGTACAATTCAGCTTCGCTGGCCAAATATTTTTGCGACAAAAGATGAAATTAATGAGATAAAAGCATTTCAGCGTATTTGTTTGGATAGCGTAATTTCATTTATCTTTTGTTTTACCATTTCCTGATAGGTGCGGCCTATCGGAATTGTCTTTCCCATTTTCAGAATTAACTGGTTCCCTTGTACATAATTTATAACTTCACTGTTAATAATATATGACCTGTGCACTCGAATAAATTGATTATCGGGAAGTTCTTTTTCTATTATATGCAATGGCAACCTAACTACAAAAACCTTCTGCCCCGGATTAATAAAGTTGATTTTTATGTAGTCTTCCAGACTTTCTATGTAAGAAATCTCTTCAGGTTGTACTTTGAGGTTTTTCTTATCCGCCTTTAAATAGAAAGAAGATTGCTTTTTGGTACTAAATTCCTGCAAATTCTGCCCACCGAAGGTATTTTGTATCAAAGACAATCTTTCTTGTACCCTTTCTATCGATTTGGTAAAATGGGCAAAAGATATTGGCTTGAGTAAATAATCTATTACGTCAAATTCATATCCCTTTAAAGCATATTCGGGATAAGCTGAAGTAATAATGATAAAAGGTTTTTGATTACCTAAAATATCAAGTAACTCAAAGCCAGTTAATTCTGGCATATTGATATCCAAAAAAAGTAGTTGGGGCTTTAGCTCTTTTACCTGTTTTAGAGCTGTAATCGGATCATTGGACTCCCCTACCAATTCTAATGAATCTATTCTACTAATAAATCTGGAAACTATTTCGACTGCTATAGGCTCATCATCAAGTACATAGCAAGATATTTTTGACTCTGATATCATTGTTAATGGTTAGGTGACTAATTTAAACTTTACTCTAAAATATAAAGAAGTTTTTCAAATCTAACATCTAAATAACTATTACGTTAATAAAATAAGATTATAGAAACAGGCTAGAAAGCCATTGTGAGAATTTAATAAAGCGAGACTTATACTTTATTTATAAAGAAGATAAATTGAAATTTTACACAAATTAAATCTGTGTATTTTAAAATAGTAATAGCAATGATTTTTCAATGTTAACAAAACTTAAGCACGAATTTACATTTATTTTGCTTTTCCAAAGAAACCTCTTGCGTTATTTCTGTTTTTGTTATCGGGTCTTTTTTGATTTAAACCTCTATCCTGAACTGAAAAGCGGCTATTTTGCCTTCCTTTAGGAGTTAAATCGGCTTTCTCAGGTGGTCGGATAGGTTCGAATCCAGCAATTACATCCATGTCAAATTTATATCCTAAAAGTTTCTCAATGCCTGTCACAAATTCCACTTCATCTTCCGATACAATAGAAATTGCTTCACCACTTGCCCCCGCACGGCCTGTTCTCCCTATCCTGTGTACGTAGTCTTCAGGCACATTAGGTAATTCAAAATTGATCACATGAGGTAAAAGAGGTATGTCGAGCCCACGTGCCGCAATATCCGTCGCTACTAAAACCCTTACATCCCCTTTTTTAAAGCCATCAAGGGCTTTAGTCCTGGCATTCTGAGTTTTATTTCCATGAATAGCCGCAGAAGAAATACCGCTCTTACCCAGTCTTTCACTTAACTTATTTGCACCGTGCTTGGTGCGGGTAAAAATCAAAACTTGCTGCCAATCGCCTTCACTGATCATTTTGATAACCAAGGCAGGTTTTTCTGATTTGTCTGTTCTTATAAATTTCTGAATGACCAACTCGGCCGTAGTATTTTCCGGAGTAGCTTCAACAAGTACCGGATTGGTTAAAATTCCGCCTGCCAGTTGTTTTATTTCGTAAGAAAAAGTAGCTGAAAAAAGTAAATTCTGTCTTTTGGGTGGCAATACATTGAGTACGCGTTTTATATCCCGTAAAAAGCCCATATCGAGCATTCTATCGGCTTCATCCAATACAAGTATTTCTACATGAGCAAGTGAAAGTGCCCGCTGACCGTGCAGGTCTAATAACCTGCCAGGAGTAGCAATAAGTATATCAATACCATTTCTAAGCGTCGCAATTTGCGGATTGGCATTTACACCTCCAAAAATAACGGTCGCTTTTATATCCAGATTCGTGGCATAAGCTTTTACATTTTCATAAATCTGTGCTGCAAGCTCCCGCGTTGGTGTAAGAATTAAAGATCTTATCTGCCTTTTCTTGGTAAGTTTGGTTTCGGATAGTATTTGTAAAATAGGCAAAACAAATCCGGCTGTTTTACCTGTTCCGGTTTGTGCCGAAGCCATTATATCCCTTCGATCTAAAATTACAGGGATTGCTTTTTCTTGAATGGGTGAAGGTGTGGTATAGCCTTTCTTTTCGACTGCTTTAACCAAAGCGTCTTTTAATCCTAATTGTGAAAATGACATTCTTTATCGTTTTGAAATGACGCATAAATTATTGTCATTTCCTTATTAAAGTGCAAAGGTAGCTCTAAATTTTTGATATAACACATTATCAAAAATTACCTCAAGTATTTGTAAAAGAGTATACTAGAAAATATTCGTGGTATTACAAAGCAAATTTTAACAATCTCCGACATTTGAAAACTGCAATTTTTATTTTTTTATAATTTCAATTTGACCTCAAAACATTCAGTATTAAAGTATCTGCGTTCACTCCTGTAAAAATTCCCAGCCCATTTTCAATCGTACTTACAGGGGTAGCTATATTTTGAGTTGTGGTGCTTGTATTTTCATATAATGCCGCATAATCCGGATTTAATCGGTAAAGAATAATAGTATACCGACCAAAATATTCAAATTGCTGCGATCGCATTGAAGATGCATCAGATTGAGTTGGTTGATTATTGAATCCACGCGGAGGCCTTTGTGGAAAATTGCCCTCATTGGTTGGTAATATGGTAATTTCTACGGGGTTTGATTCTAAACTTTGAGCAGCTACAAAATGATACACATTATCCGGATTGTTCCAGCTAAGCGAAATCTGACTGTTAAAATCCTGCTGAAATCCGCCTGGACCAAAACCTCCTGAACCGGGTTGAAATCCATTACTAAAGTCTCGGGCTACCCTGTGAATCACAGTAGAATCCATTTGGAAATTTGTGGGTTTTGGCGGCAAAATAGTTTCTGCAGATATGTTTCGTCCCCGGTAAAGAAACTGCATACTATATATAGTGCCTTCTTCACCCAATTTGGTATCAGATTCATATACGCCATTCTCTTTTTCTTTTAGTAAATAATTTGTACCATCCGAACCTGTAATACTTATTACCAGACCTTCGATAGGTTGAGCATAGGCCGAATCGGTGGTATACGGGATTTCCGTACTTACTTTCATACTAACTGTATGTCCTGGTGCCAGGTACGCCTCTACAATGGGTTTATCACCAGGATTTACTGCATCGTTTACCTCTACACAAGTTATAAAAGCGGAAGCTAAAAATATTGGGAAAATATATCTTATATGTTTCATTTTAGTCTTAAACTTAAAGTGATATTGGGTGTAATGCCCAGGTAGGTAACGTTGGTGGTTTGCAATACCGAGATATCATTTTCTCGAACGACTTCAAATCTTTTGTACCAGATATTTGTACGGTTGTAAAGGTTAAAAACCGACATGCCAATGCTACCATTTTTAAAATTATACGTAGCCGAAACATCCATTCTATGATAATTAATAAAGCGATTAGCATTTTTATCAGATGGATTAGTGAATGATTTGGTGGTGCCATCCAAAAGTGTAATATCATAAGCTCCAAGTATGGAAGTGTAGGGCCGTCCCGTGGAAAAAATCCAGGTAGCAGCCAGGTCCCATTTTTTTACACTATAGCTCCCCACGGCCTTAAATTGATGTCTCACATCCTGATCCGAATAATAGGGTTTATCCGAAAAGGCTGCTATGTTTCGCACAGCCTCCGCAAGGGTATAACCCAGCCAACCTGTAAGTTTTCCAAATTTTTTCTGAAGAAGTATATCTACCCCTCTTATGGTTTCATTCCCATTGAAAAAAGTTTCCTCGGTACTAAGTCCACCACCACCAGGGCCTCCTGATCCGGGAGGACCTCCAGCTCCGGGCGTAAAATTGGGAACAAATCGCAGGGTATACTCCGAAATACCTGTATTTACTTTTTGGTAAAACTCTACATCAAGTAAGTAATCTTTCACTTCGTAAGCTAAGCCAATAATATTATGAATGGATTTTGTAACCGGAAGCGAGCTGCCGTTTGCCAGAATCCAGAAATTACGATTTCCCTGGGTAATATCTTCCCGGTTAACTTGCTTGATAAATTGATAATATACGCCGGTACCACCCTTGATTTTTAAACGATCGGTAGCCTTATAATTGAAGGTAAGACGTGGCTCGGTGTAAATTTTATTAGTAACACTGAAATGATCCATCCGAAGTCCGGGAATAAGCTCCAGCTTGCTGTTTAGTAGTTCTATTCTATCCTGTAAATAAACCGAAGCAAGTACACCGGTATCATTGCGATTCAAAATGGTGGTAGTGTCGTTTTGGGTATAGTTAAATTTTATATTATTTTTTGTTAACATTCCACCGAATTCGATCTTATTATTATTGAAAACTTTCCATTCCCAATCGGTTTTTAGTGAATAATCATTCAGGTGATTGGTTTCTAATCTTCCCAAGCGGTTTTCCTGCAAAGTGTCATTCCGGGTAATGCTTACTGTTCGTGAGTTGTCACGGCTGCTATTGTAATTTGAAAAGCTTAACAAACTATTACCATAAAAACGAGGGGTCCATTGTCTCGACCATTTCAGACTGGCACCGGTATTTCCCCATTGCGATATATCGTTTGTTTTAGTTCCAAGATCAATGCCGGCACTTTGAAAAGGTCCAAATCCTGCAAAACTGGATGTGCTGGAATTGTCCATATTATCTGTACCATTGAATATGCTCAGGGCAATAATATCTTTTTTTCCTGGTCGGAAAGTAAGTTTGGTATTCAGGTCATAAAAATAAGAACTGGCCTTTTGCTGACTTTGTAAATTATTTGCACCAAAACCCCCTCTGCCACCAAAACCTCCACCACCAGGCCCGAATCCACCTGCAGTATTTGTGTTTGTGCTAGATTGATCAGTAAACTTGTTGAAAATTTTTGTGTATAAAGGTCCTTTATAAGAACGCCGGGCTGCTGCCAAAAATGTAAATTTTTTACCCAGCGGCGTTTCAATGTAAGCATTCGTGCTTAAAAGGCTTAAATCCACACCTCCATTAAATTGCTTGCTGTTGCCTTCTTTACCGGTAATTTCGGCTACCGCAGATATTCGACCGCCAAATCTTGCGTCAAAACCACCTTTGTACAGTTGAATGTCTTTGATAGCATTATAATTAAATGCCGAAAAGAAACCAAAAAGGTGATCTACATTATATACGGTAAATCCATCATAAAGTACGAGGGTTTGGTCGGGTGTGCCGCCTCTTACATATAGGCCTGATGATGATTCATTAGAGGCACTTACTCCAGGCATGAGTTGAAAAGCCCGAAACGGATCTTTTTCTCCAACATTTGGAAGCTTCGCAATATTTTTAGGCGTCATTTTGATCATTCCCACAATTTGATTGGCCTGTACCATTTCCGTCTTATCAGACGTTACCACCACTTCATCTAAGGCTTTGGCATCAGAGCTTAGCTCAATCAGTAATTTTTCTGTAGGTGTTTCAGGTGTTAATCTGATAGTTTTACTCAAATACCCAACATAACTTATTTTGAGCTCTACGGTGTCAGAAGGGACATTAATTAGTGTATAATAGCCATCTACATTGGTCTGGGAGCTTATATTCGAATTCAATACTGAAATACTGGCAAAAGGAAGTGTTTCACCTGAAAATTGATCTTTTATAACTCCACTGAGATTAAAATTACTTTTGACCAGCTGAAATTTATTAGAAGCATTTTCCTTTTTTTGTTCAATAAAAACAGATTTTTTCATCAATGTAGCCACATTCGCATTTTCCATATTTACCATCAAATCAAGGTTATTGTCTTTGATCAGCATTTTCAGAAATTCTTCGAGGCCTTGATTTTCAATCCAAATAGTTACCGATTTTGAAGGAATATCTTTTTCTTCGAAATTTATTTTATAGCCGTATTTCCATGAAATTTCTTTCAGGAGTTCAGATATAGGTTTGGAGGAAAAGTTTTCGCTTTTTATTTTTATTGATTTTGTTTGGGCAAAAGTTCTAAATCCCGAAAAGCTATTTACAATTATTAAAAGCAAAAACAGGTAATTTTTTTTCATAGAATTTTGTTTTTAGGCAAAAAAAAGAAGGTCAGAAGAATCTAACCTTCCATATTCTTAATTAGTTATTAATGGCCACGACCGCCTTTACCTCCTTTTCCGTGTTTTTTACCCATTTTATCTTTTAAAGAAACTTCTCCAATGAAAGAGCCGTCGGCATTAAAACCAACACCCAAATAAGAGGAATCCGCTAAAACCAATAATATCCGATATTTACCATCTGGTCCGGTCATTGCCTTTTCAATTGTAGCGGCAGCATAATTGGCTGCTAGATAATCTGTTATTGCTGATGGCAAGTCTGCTACATCTACGGGTGTGCCACCACGCATGTGACGCACTAATTCTTTTATAAAGGCTCCTGCAGAATCAAAAAGCAAACCAGTTTTAGTACCGTCAGTAAGCGTAATAAGTACAGCTATATTACCATCATTGGCATGGCTACCAGCCCTTTCTATCGTGGAACCTGCATAATTGGTATTGACATAATCAGTTATGGCTGATGGTAAATCCGTGATCGCAATTTCTGTCAAATCGCAGTGCCCTTTGTGGTCTCTGAATGCATTCGTACTGTCGCCGGTGGTGGCGAGAAACATCATGTCCAAAATTGCTGAATCACCTATGGCAGGAGCAACATTATTCATATTACAACTACTCAAATACACTACTGCTCCCAATACCAGAGCCCAAACAAAATTTAATTTTTTCATTTTAATTAACAATTTAAAAGGTTTTACAATTAGAAAAAGTCATTGTGACTTCCCAGGTATAATTTTTCTATAATCTGAAAATTTTAAATTCAACAAGTAAACAGTGTTTGAATAGCTTTACGATAGGTGATCAACTCAACGTTGCCTGAGCTAAAAAAAAAATCGTAGGCAACGTTTTTAAATATGGCTTCGTTAAGAAGATTAAAGTACGGTGAGTTTATCTAAAACCCTTTAAAAACAACTCATTTCTACCGGTGTTTTTTAGAAGAAAAAATAAAAATTTTGACCTGCAGGAAGTGCTTGCGGGCTGCTTGAGAAACCATGGTGCTTCTCAAAAGCAGCTTTTTGAGCAGTACTATGGCTTTGTGAAAAGTATTTGTTTGAGATACTCCAGTAATCGGGATGAAGCAGACGAGATGCTTAATGATGGGTTTATGAAAGTCTTTACCAAATTAAGTTATTACGATGCAGGTCATAGCTTCGAAGCTTGGTTAAAAACAGTTGTGGTTCGTACTTGCATTGATTACTATAGAAAACATCAGGCAAAAGTTGGTTTTGTAGATGTTGAAGAAGTGCACTATCTGGCCGATGATGAAGCAATTCTTGACAAAATAGGAAAAGAAGAAATTTTAGAGTTGGTTCAAAAACTACCACCTAGTTATCGTGCTGTGTTTTCTTTGTATGTGGTGGAGGGTTACTCACATGCCGAAATAGCTGAACAACTGGGGATAAATGAAGGCACTTCGAGATCTAATCTCGTTAAGGCCAGAGTAAAATTACAAGAATGGGTTAAACTATATGCCGATGATTTAAAATTTACTAAAAGTCATGTCATTTGATCAAAAAATAAAAGAAAAACTGGAAGGAATCCGGCCGGATTATACCGAATCGGCCTGGAAAAATTTCAGTAAACTGATGCCAGTACCTTGGTATATCAGTTTATTCAGAGACTTTGGTTCTCTGATTTATGGAGGTATTGCCACCACTGCATTACTTGGAACTACCTACCTGTATTTTAGTCAAAAAACCGAAAATGAAAAATTAAATACAGAAATCTCAACACTTAAGAATCAGATTCAGGATTCTAAAAAAGACACCTTATATATCAATCAAACGGTTTATGACACGGTAATTCAGGTTAAAGTGGTAGAAAGAATTATACGTTCTGAAACCAAAGATCCTGAATGCAATTATTTCGACGAAACCGCGGCCATGGATTTAAAACAAGTTTCTGCCGAAAAAAATATTTCTGAATTATTAGATCAGAGAAACCCTGTTTCTAATAATAAGGTATCAAAGCCAGAAGGTATTTCTAATAAGAAACAAATAGCGGAAAATGCTCAATTGAATGAACAATTTCTGGGTGAAGACACCAAAAAAGAATCCGGGTCAACCGAAAAGAAAGAACTAATTACCGTAACAGAAAAACAAGAAAAATCAGACCAGATTGTAAATGAAGTTGCAGATCAAAAAATAGGTGAAAATACCGAAAAAGGTGAATTTAAAATAAATGGTGAAACCGTACTGGTCGAAGAGATAACAGACGAAGAAAACAGGAACATACCTGCTAAAAAGAAACTAAAAATACCTGACATTCGTGCCAGAGTAGGATTAGCTACCGATTATCTTGGTTTAAAAGTTTTTGCTAATGGACCTACTGCAGAAATATTTTTAGGCAAAAAAATCAGTTTGAGTACTTCCCTTTTGATGTCGGGTCAGCAAGTAATAAAGGATCCATTCCCAAAAGATTTTAACTTACGTACCGGCCTTAGATTTGAAGATCAATTTCAGGATCATATCATTCAAAGACCTGAAAATATCGAAAATATTACAATTAAAACTTCTTTGGTGAAGCTACCACTAAACCTGACATATTATATAAATACCTGGAGCAGGTTTAGTTTTCTGGTCACCATGGGCACAAAATTAGATTTATCTGTATATCAGGAAGTAGACTTTGTGAGCTATGCTCTTGGCCAACAACTCAGGAGTAAATTCGAAGCAAAACCAAGTCCCAAGGTATTTAATAATCTGAACTACGGCACGGGCTTACAATATCAATATAAGCGTATTGTAGGGCAGGTAGTGCCCTATTTCGACTTTTACTTCAGGCGGGCAGAGTATTTTTCGCCACCAAGAAATTTTGGAATTAATGCCGCTGTGAAATTTGAATTCGGCAAATAGAAAACAGGAAAAGTGTGTTGTTTGAAAGCAGCACACTTTTTTATTATCACTGCCTTTTATTAATTCCTTTGTGATCCATCCTGTATTCCGTATTTTTGCCCCTCAATTTTGAATAAGCAAGCGGTCAAAACGTTATCGTTTGTAAAACAAGCTTTATGAATATCCGAACACTATTGATTTTTTTGTTAATCAGTAATCTGGCTTTAGGGCAGATGAAGCAGGGCGTTTTTGTATTTGGCCCAAAAGTTGGTTTACAGGCAAATACCCTAAAGTTTGTAACTGGACCTTCTGGTACTTCTGCGAAATTAAACATACAATATCAGGCAGGAATCTTTACCCGAATAAATATGGGTCGCTTCAGTATTCAACCCGAAGGCATTTACCAAACCAAAGGTGCAACATTTAAAGATCCCTCCGAAAAACACACCTATCACTATATTTCTACGCCCGTATTAGTTGGTTTTGCACCATTAAAGGGTCTTCACCTTGAAGTAGGGCCCGAGTACAGCTGGGCTTTGAATGCCGGATGGAAAAAAGACGGAATTACACAATTTGGCCCTGATTTAAAGATAGATAAAGCAATTGTAACAGGTCTTAGAATTGACATGTTGGATATGCTTTCAATGTTAAGTTTAAATTTACGATATACTCACGGGTTGGTTAATACCACAGAACGCACGAGTAGTGAAGTGCCTCTGGATTTTCGCACAAGATCTTTTCAGGTATCGGTGACTTATAACTTTTCTGAGTATTATAAGTGGTGGAGAAAGTACGGCATCAAAACAAAAAAGAAATAAATTTTACACCATTAGTTTTAGCATTTCGTAATGGATTTTATAAAAGAACTTACCTGGCGAGGTATGCTGCATCAAATGATGCCCGGCACTGAAGAGCAATTACAAAAAGAGCTTACTTCGGCTTATATTGGTTTTGACCCAACCGCCAAATCACTGCACATCGGTAACCTGGCCACAATCATGCTGCTGGTGCATTTTCAACGGGCTGGTCATAAGCCCTACGCCTTGGTTGGTGGAGCTACAGGAATGGTGGGCGACCCATCTGGAAAATCGGCTGAACGCCAGTTTTTAGATGAAGATATCCTGCGGGAAAACCAAAACGGAATTAAAGTACAATTGGAGAAATTCCTGGATTTTAATTCGGGAGCCAATAGTGCCGAAATGGTAAATAACTACGACTGGTTCAAAGAAATGGGCTTTTTGCAGTTTCTACGTGAAGTAGGAAAATACCTGACAGTCAATTACATGAGCTCAAAAGATTCGGTAAAAAACCGGATTACAACAGGTATTTCTTATACCGAATTTACCTACCAATTATTACAGGGATACGACTTTTACCATTTGTATAAAAACCACAATGTTCGCTTACAAATGGGCGGATCAGATCAGTGGGGAAATATTACCACCGGTACTGAGTTGATTCGCCGAAAGGAAAATAACGACGGTTCGGATTCTGACGAAGCAGTTGAATATTCTGCTTACGCACTTACCACTCCTTTAGTTACCAAATCAGACGGCACAAAATTCGGTAAATCAGAAGCCGGAAACGTGTGGCTTGATCCGGAAATGACAAGTCCGTATGAATTTTACCAGTTTTGGATCAACCAAACCGACGAAGATTGCAAAAAACTGATTCGGGTTTTCACACTTTTAGATCAGGCAGAAATTGAAAAACTAGAAGCCGAGCATGCCGAAGCCCCGCATTTAAGGATTGTTCAAAAAGCTATTGCAGAAGATGTAACCACAAGGGTGCATGGCGGGGAGCAGTATGAATTGGTGGTAAAAGCATCAGAGGTTCTTTATGGCAAAGCCACACTCGAAATGTTGCAAAGTCTGGACGAAAAGACTTTCACAGCTATTTTCGACGGTGTACCCACTACTGAAATCTCAAAAACGGATTATGAAGCCTGCCCAAGCCTTCTTGATCTGATTTCGGTTACTACCAATCATGAAATCTACGCTTCCAAAGGCGAAGCCCGCCGTGCCTTGCAAGGTAATGCCGTAAGCGTAAACAAAGTGAAAATTCAGGATGAAAAGCTGCCTATTTCGAGTCTTAATTTGCTGAATGATAAGTATTTATTAATTGGAAAAGGCAAAAAGAATCATCTGGTGAAGGTGGTTTGATAAAAATACGAATTGGGAAAAGCAGATTTTTAAACTTTATCTGTTTTCGGTAAACAATATTGTTCGCTGGCATCAAACAATATTTTGGGGCTCAGGTAAATCAGGATTTACTTAAACAAATCCTTTAAAATCACCTCATTCTGAACCCTGCTTTGTTTGTATTTATCTTTTGGCTGGCAAATTATCCGTATCCAAAACTCGGTGCTTTTACCCATTTTTGGCTTGCAATAAAATCAATTTGGCCAACATGACTTTTAAAAAAAGCAAGACATTTTTCTGCAGAGTTTTCTTTATTACTAAAAAGGCTTAAATTCAATTTCTATTTGGATTCAACCTGAAAATGAAAAAAAGAATTACCCTGATCGGGGCTTTTTGTTTTATAGTTACGCTGGCCTATTATGCCATCTCCTGCCGTTCGCAGCAAACGGTGGATTTCAGTACACAGGTAAAGCCCATTTTGAATAAAAAATGCATTTCCTGCCATGGCGGCGTGAAAAAGCAAGGTGGATTTTCCTTACTTTTTGAAGAAGAGGCCAAGGCAAAATTAAAATCGGGGAATTATGCCATTGTGCCGGGTGATGTAAGTAAAAGCCAACTCATAAGCAGACTTACCCTAAGCGACCCGGAAGAACGCATGCCTTATAAACATGATCCACTCGGTAAAGAGGAAATCGAAATACTCACAAATTGGGTAAAAGAAGGGGCCAAATGGGGCGAACATTGGGCCTATAAATCGGTTGAAAAGCAGGAAATACCCCAGACAGGCAGCGATTGGGCAAAAAATGACATCGATCGTTTTGTTTTTGAAAAAGCGGAATCGGAAGGTTTGAAAGTATCTGCTGAGGCAAAACCGGAAGTGCTGGCTCGCAGAGTGGCACTCGATATAATTGGTTTTCCGGCACCTGATTCTATCAAAAATGCTTATTTGCAAAATCCCACCGAAGGCAATTACGAGAAAATGGTGGATCAACTGCTGGCATCTCCACATTATGGTGAAAAATGGGCAGCCATGTGGCTCGACCTGGCGAGATATGCCGACACAAAAGGATACGAAAGAGACGACGTACGCAGTATCTGGTATTACCGCGATTGGTTGATTAAAGCCTTTAATGCAGATATGCCTTATAATCAATTTATTACTGAACAGCTGGCCGGAGATTTATTACCCAATCCTACCGAAGATCAATACATCGCCACAGCTTTTCACCGAAATACCATGACAAATGACGAAGGCGGTACCGATAATGAGGAGTTTCGGGTTGCTGCCGTAATCGATCGGGTGAACACCACCTGGGAGACACTCATGGGCACCACTTTTGCCTGTGTGCAATGCCATAGTCACCCTTATGATCCTTTCCGGCACGAAGATTATTACCGGTTTATGGCCTATTTTAATAATACCAGAGATGCAGACACCTTTGCCGATTATCCCTTGATTCGTCATTTTAATTCAGACCAAAAAGAACAGCTCAACCGACTATCAAATGCTTTGAATAATACCCCGGAGAAGGAACGCATCATTCATTTTATAAAAACCTTACAGCCAGCTTTGAATTCACTGGAAACAGATTCTTTTATAAACAGTGAATTATCGGACACCAAATGGCTGGCTATGCGTAATAATTCGAGTGCGAGAATTCCAGATTTCGATCTCAATGGAGTAAATGCCTTAATATTCCGGTTACGTTCTGGCCTGAAAAAAGGATTTTTGTTGTTTCATCTGGATAAACCGGACGGTGAAATAATCGGGAAATTTACCATTACAAAACCCTCCGATGGCTGGGAAAACAAGGAAATATCGATTTTAAACCAAACTGGCAGGCACGACATCTACCTTACTTTTGCAAGTAGCGAACTGGCGGACCCTATGAAAACAGGTATCACTTTCGACTGGTTTCATTTTACAAAAAATTTTCCAAAAGAAGTAAACCAATCTGCGAAAAACGATTTCTGGGAATTGGTAAATGCAAAAACGGAAACCACCCCGATTCTTTTAGATAACACCCCCGAAATGAGTCGGGAAACACATGTTTTCGAAAGGGGGAGTTGGCTATCGAAAGGGACATTGGTAAAAGCGGGAGTTCCGGCATCCCTCAATTCCATGCCCAAAAACGCTCCGGAAAATCGACTTGGATTGGCCAATTGGATGACCGATAAAAATAATCCACTTGTTTCCCGCACATTGGTCAACCGGCTTTTCGAACAACTTTGGGGAATCGGCCTGGTAGAAACCCTGGAAGATATGGGCACACAAGGTCTCAACCCCTCCAATCAAGCTCTGCTAGATCACCTGAGTTGGAAATTCATGAATGACTACAACTGGAGCATTAAAAAATTACTTAAAGAAATGGTCATGAGTGCGGCCTATCGGCAAGATTCTAAGGTTAATCGAGAGCAACTAGAAAAAGATCCGGTAAATCGCTTTATGGCTCGCGGTCCACGTGTACGACTATCTGCAGAGCAGGTTCGTGATCAGGTATTGATGGCCTGTGGTAAGATGAATACCGAAATGTACGGCCCATCTGTGATGCCTTATCAACCGGATGGCGTCTGGGATTCGCCCTACAGTGGCGTAAAATGGATAAAAAGCGAAGGCAATGAGCAATACCGTAGGGCAATTTATACGTATTGGAAACGCACGAGTCCATACCCATCCATGATAAATTTTGACATGGTCGGGCGGGAGGTGTGCTCCTCGCGTAGAATCAGGACCAATACACCCTTACAAGCCCTCACTACCTTAAACGATTCGGTTTATATTGATCTCTCAGCCAAAATGGTGGATTTGGTGGGTTTTCAAAAACCAAATGAAAATATATCCAAAGTTTATAGCCTGTTAACAGGAAAAAAAATCAATGTCGAAAGAGCGGCAGCACTCAAAGAATTATTTGATAACAGTCTGAAAGTTTATCAAAAGAAAAAAGAAAAAATACCCGAAAGGCAAGCCATGATACTGGTAGCCAATGCTATTCTTAATCTGGATGAAGTAATTACAAAAAGCTGATGAGTAAAAGATTAGAAGATATCGCAAAAGAAGCCATGCATTTGAAATTAATGCAGAACACACGAAGGAATTTTTTAAAAGAAAGTTTTCTGGGTTTAGGTGGATTGGCTTTGGGTTCTTTTTTGAATTCATGTGGAAACAGTACAGATTTTAAAAATGAGATAGCTTTTGATCCGGCTAATCCGATGGCGGCACGACCGCCGCAATTTGCACCTAAAGCCCGCTCGGTTATTTATTTACATATGGCTGGTGCCCCTTCGCAGCTCGAGCTTTTTGATTATAAACCCGATCTCGATAAACTAGATGGATTGGATTGTCCGCAATCTTTTTTGGAAGGGAAAAAATTTGCTTTTATAAGGGGTGTTCCTAAAATGCTAGCTTCTACCGGCAAATTTAAACAACACGGTGAAAGCGGTGCCTGGATAAGTAACTATCTACCACATTTACAGACTGTTGCAGATGAGGTTTCCTTTATTAAATCGGTTACTACAGATCAATTTAACCATGCACCCGCTCAATTACTCATGCATACCGGAAGTGCCCGATTGGGCAGGCCAAGTATGGGCTCGTGGGTAACTTATGGTTTAGGTACCGAAAATTCTGACTTACCCGGATTTGTAGTTTTAACGTCCGGAGGAAATAATCCGGATGCCGGAAAAAGCGTGTGGGGAAGTGGATTTTTACCCTCCGTTTACCAAGGGGTGCAGTGTCGGTCTGTAGGCGACCCGGTACTTTTTTTACAAGATCCGGAAAATGTGACCCGCGATTTGCGAAAAGCATCTATCGAAGCAATTAATAAAGTAAATCAAGAGGAATATAAGGAGTATGGGGATCCGGAAACCCTGAGCAGAATTAGTCAGTACGAAATGGCCTACCGCATGCAAATGTCGGTACCGGAGGTGATGAATATTAATGACGAGCCGGCTTATATTCATGAGATGTATGGTACAAAACCCGGAAAGGCTTCTTTTGCGAATAATGCTCTTTTAGCAAGAAAACTCGTGGAAAAAGGCGTTCGTTTTGTTCAGCTTTTTGACTGGGGATGGGATACTCACGGCACCAGTGAAGACGGCTCGATTGATGTGGGACTCATGAACAAATGCCGCGAAACAGACAAGGCGGCAACAGCCCTTTTACTCGATTTGAAACAAAGAGGTTTATTGGAAGACACTCTGGTGGTGTGGGGAGGAGAATTTGGCCGAACGCCAATGGCCGAAAACCGGGAGGGAAAACCCAATGCCTTTAAAGGTCGTGATCACCATGCCGAGGCCTTTACCATGTGGATGGCAGGTGGCGGAATTAAGAAAGGTTTTAGCCATGGCGAAACAGATGAAATAGGCTATACCGTGACTCAGGGCAAAGTAAACCCACACGATATACAAGCTACCATTCTGAATCAAATGGGCTACGATCACGAGAAATTTACTTACGATTTTCAGGGAAGGCCGTTTCGATTGACAGATGTGGAGGGTAAGGTTATTAGGGAGGTTTTGGCTTAAGAAGAGGGTGGGGAGCTTGAAGTTGGAAGCACGAAGCTCGAGGTTCGAAGCTGGAAGCTGGAAGCATGAAGTACTAAGTTCGAAGCTGGAAGCTCGAAGTCGGAAGTTTTAAGTTGGTAGTTTTTGGAGGGAAATTAGGGTTTCGCAAGAAGTATTATGAAAATTGAGGCATTCATTTTTGTATTAAAATCCAGAAATCAGTTCACGAACGAATGCCGTTCATTTTCCAAAAGAATTAACATATAGAAATAGCCTTTCTCCCATAGGGAGGGTCTGGAGTGGCGTTCGAAGTATATAAATTACAGAAATGGAAAGAAGAAATTTTATTAAAAGTACTTTAGCAAGCCCACTTGTAGCACAATTGGCAAACTCTAATTTAGAAAATAAGACTAATCTGGAAATCCTGGTTTTAGCTACAAACTGGGGCTTTCAGGGTTCATTGGATGAGTTTTGTGCAAAGGCAAAAAATGAAGGCTACGATGGAATTGAAATGTGGTGGCCGGGCAAACCGGCAGATCAGAAAACCCTTTTTGATGCTTTACAAAAACACGAACTACAAATTGGCTTTTTAACCACAGGTAACAGCAATGAATACGATGCTCATTTAAGTACTTACAAATCAAATCTGGATGCCATACTTACCAATTCATTTCAGAAGCCACTTTATATAAATTGTCATTCGGGAAAAGACTATTATTCTTTTGATCAAAACAACCGGATTATTGAAGCCAGTTTGGAAAAATCAGCGGTAAGCGGGATCGAGATTTTACATGAAACCCACAGAAGCCGCATGTGTTTTGCTGCTCATATTACCCGTAAATTTTTGGAAAAATATCCCCAAATGGGTTTAACTCTTGATATTTCACATTGGTGCAATGTGCACGAATCATTATTAGATGACCAGGCCGAAACTATTAGTCTCGCCTTGCAAAGCACCAAACACATTCATGCCCGTATAGGCCATGCCGAAGGCCCACAAGTAAATGACCCACGTGCACCAGAATGGGAAAAAGCCTTAAATAAACACTTGTTCTGGTGGGATGAAGCAATAAAAAACAGGGAAAAATCAGGTGCAAAACGCATGACTTTTTTAACCGAATTTGGCCCGGCAGATTATTTGCCCACTTTACCTTATACCCGTCAACCTGTTGCCAATCAATGGGATATTAATGTATACATGAAAAACCTGATAAAAGAACGTTACAAATGATTGAATTCATTGGTCATTTTCATCCACTTTTGGTGCATTTGCCGGTAGGCATATTAGTTCTTGCTTTAGGAATGAAAATTTGGGATTGGTATCGAAAAACGGATCAATTCGAAAAGGTTATTCCTTTTGTTTTGGCTTTTGCTTTTGCAACTTCTTTGTTTTCCGCACTGACGGGCTATGTACTCTCTTTATCAGGGGCTTATGACGTCGATTTACTTGAAAATCACCAATGGGCGGGTATTTCGCTAACGGTACTTTCAGGAGTTATTTTCTTTTTAGTTTTCTTCCAAAAATTTATTTCAGGTCAAAAATTCATCTGGATTTTGTTAGCCGTTTTTCTGGTAATTACCGGGCATTGGGGCGGGAGCCTTACTCATGGAGAAGAATACCTGAGTTTTCAATCCAAATACGAAAGGCCTGAAATTGAAAATATAGATGAAGCACTAGTTTATACCGATATTATCGAGCCAATTTTGGCAGAAAAATGCTGGTCTTGTCATTCTTCAAAAAAGCAAAAAGGTGATTTACGCATGGATACCAAAGAATGGCTTCTCAAAGGTGGTGAAAATGGAAAAGTGCTAATACCCCATCAGGCAGCTCAAAGCCATTTGTACGAAAGGTTACTTTTGGATAAAGAAGATAAGGAACACATGCCGCCATCTGGTAAGCCTCAACCTACTAAGGAAGAAATCAAACTAATCAATTGGTGGATTAATTCAGGATCAGATTTTGATCAAAAAGTTTCACAGTTAAAGCCCGAAGGTGAAATTAAGGGGATTTTGGCCGGTTTGATTTCTGGAGCCAATTCCGTTGCAACGGCAGACATTCCTGAAAAAGAAATCAGTGCGGCTGATAATAAGTTGATTTTGGACTTAGCAGAAAAAGGAATTACCATTTTACCTGTTTCCCAAAATTCCAATTACCTATTAGTAAACTTTAATGGTAAAAAACTGGAAGATATCGACTGGGGTAAAATCAAAAAATTAACAGATAACATAACTTGGCTAAATCTAAAAGATGTGGAATTAAATTCCGAGGCAAAGGGGATAATTGCCGGAATGAAAAACCTGTGCAAATTAGACCTAAGTAGTACCAATTTTAAGGATGAGGATTTGCAATCATTAACCGGACTCAATGAATTACGAAGTTTAAATCTGGTAAATACTGAAATTGGTGCTGATCGCCTGGTAAGTTTAAAAAAGCTGCCAAAACTCGAGAAAATTTATCTTTTCGAAACAAAAATTGACAATAATTCTAAGAATCAATTAATTAAAGAACTTGCCCCGATTTATCTGGATTTTGGTAATTATAATGTGCCTGTTTTGAAGGGAGACACTTCGGAGTTTACCCGAAAAGACCTTTTAGAAACTAAATAGTTAACGATTTTACCTCAATCATTTGAGGACTGGAATTAGTTATTCTCGACGGATTAATTAAAGCCTTACCCATTCCTTCCCACTCAACCTTCATTTGGTTGCCGCTTTTAATTTTTATTCCATCTCCAAAGCTAAAAGCTCCTGTACCAAAGAAATGAATATGAACCTGCCCCGGCTGCCGGTGGTTTTCGTACTTGAAATGGTGGTATTCCAGATTTTCCAGACTGTGGGCCATATTTTCCTCGCCGGTTTTTACTTCTTTTTCCCAAATGGTTTTACCATTTTCTATAATGCCTACCTTACCTTTCAGATTTTGAAAGGTTTCATCCAATACCAGTTCGGGCCCAATGGAGCAGGTTCTTATTTTAGATGGTGCCAGATATAAATAGTTCATTTTTTCCATCACGTGATCCGAAAACTCATTCCCTGTGGCAAAACCCACGCGAACCGGATTTCCTGATTTGTCAATTACATAAATACCAGCAATTTCGGGTTCTTCGCCACCATCCAGGGCATAATCAGGGACATCGAGGTAATCATTATGTGCACGTAATACCGAGCCATTGCCTTTATAAAACCATTCAGGCTGAACACCAATATTACCAACACCTGGTTTTCCCTCTTTTTCGCCCATAAAATACATTTTCATACTGTCTGTTTCGCTTTCTTTTTTGGCGGCGTCATTCATTTTATCTCGGTTTAATGCACTCGCTTTATGGGTAAGTCCTGTACCACTCACCATGCATTTATTCACATCCGTTGGGTGATCAAATGCCGGTAGAATTTTCCATTGTCCTTTACCTAGCCAAATTTCTTCGTAGTTCAATATTTCATCACTAATGTTTATATGTAACAGATCGGAAATAGAAATATTTTTATTCAATACCTCTTGAATCAGATCATAAGCAGTATTAAAATTAGCAACTAGTTGTAATGAATTGCCTGAAACCAGTGCCAGACTTCTCTCATTTTCTCTATTTATTAATTGTATTAGGTTCATTCGTCAACGATATAATTAAAATTGGACTATTTTAAGAATTAACTTGCTAAAAATAAGCATTTTATTCTAATGATAATTGCTTTTAATGCAAAAACAATAAATGATCGCTCTTGTGCGTATGTATGTTTTCAAATCTTCCCTAGCTCAAAAATTCATTAAAATATTATTAAGTGGTGGCATATTTTTTGCTGTTTTTCTGGTTTTGAAATTTTATACTACCGAGTGAAATGTTTTTAAATTTACCAATAATATTTACGCTACTAAGTAGCTTGATATCAAGCTACTTTGGCGTTAATTATACCCATCTTACCAAAAGATACAGTATTCATGGTATCGATATTTCTCATCATCAAAAATACATTGACTGGGATCATGTAGTTGACCACAGCCATTTTAAGGTGAACTTTTGTTTTATGAAAGCCACCGAAGGTGCTACGTTCAGCGATAGTAAATTCGATTCATACTGGAAGGCTTGCAGAGAAGTGGGTATTTCGCGAGGAGCCTATCATTTTTTCAGTATAGGTAGCAATCCGGTAAGTCAGGCTCAGCATTTTATTCGTACTGTAAAATTAGAAGATGGGGATCTGGCACCGGTACTTGATTTTGAAAAAAGTTCACAATCAATCAGTACAGTCCAGATCAGAAGAAACCTGTACCGCTGGCTGACTATCGTAGAAAAGCATTACGGAATCAAACCCATTATTTACACCAATAATTTTATATATAACAAATACCTGAAAGGTTATTTTAAAGATTATCCTTTATGGATTGCCGATTACGATACCAGCAATTTTTACGAATCGAATACCCATCCCAACCTTAAATTATGGCAATATACTGAAAAGGGGTGGGTGAATGGAATCAGTGGTCATGTGGATATAAATGCTTTTTTGGGCGAACCGGATGAATTTAAGAAGCTCAAGCTTTCTTACAAAGAAAATCCGGAAGAGGCCTACAATATTATTGAAGACATTACCCCATCCAGATAGTAGACTGATATAAATTAATCCTGCCAAAATATTTGAATTTTTTTCAACAATAGCAGGCACTGGTATTTTTTTGGTATCAGAAAAGTCCTTGCTTAACACACTTATAGTTTCTATAAGGTATTTTACTTCCTCCTTCATTTTCAGATCATAAAATTGTATCTTTGCAGCCGCTTTGAGCAAAAGGCTCCGGAGCATAAGAATTTTAATCCCAGAAGATGTTAACAGTATCCAATATTTCGCTTCAGTTTGGCAAGCGTGTTCTTTTCGATGAGGTAAACCTGAAGTTCGTTCCTGGTAACGTATATGGTTTAATAGGTGCAAATGGAGCCGGTAAATCCACTTTTGTAAAGATTCTTTCTGGTGAGTTGGAACCAACCACCGGAGTTGTAAGTATGGATCCGGGCGAGCGTATGTCAGTTTTGAATCAAAACCAAAACGCTTTTGATGAATATACCGTGCTGGAAACGGTAATGAACGGCAATCCCCGATTGATGGAGGTAATGAAAGAAAAGGATGCCATTTACATGAAAGAAGATTTTACGGAAGAAGATGGAAATATTGCAGCCAATCTGGAAGCTGAATTTGCTGAAATGAATGGCTGGGAGGCGGAATCTGATGCGGCTTCTTTACTTTCGGGCTTAGGTGTTAAAGAAGAATACCATGCTTCGCTTATGGCGGATATTAATCCTTCTGAAAAAGTGAAGGTTCTGCTTTCGCAAGCACTATTCGGTAATCCTGATGTGTTATTGCTCGATGAGCCTACCAACAACTTAGATATCGAGTCGATACTTTGGTTGGAAAACTTCCTGATGAATTTTAAGAATACAGTGATTGTAGTATCTCACGATCGTCACTTTCTGGATAATGTGTGTACCTATATTGCCGATCTTGATTTCAAGAAAATCAATATCTATGGTGGTAACTACTCATTCTGGTATGAGTCGAGCCAGTTAGCAGCCCGTCAGCGAGCTGATCAGAATAAAAAAGCGGAAGATAAAAAGAAAGAACTCGAAGATTTCATTCGTCGTTTCTCGGCTAACGTGGCTAAATCAAAGCAAGCTACAGCCCGCCAGAAAATGATTGAAAAGCTGGACATAAGTACTATTCAGCCATCTTCACGTCGCTACCCATACATTGGTTTTAAACCCGAGCGTGAAGTAGGCGATCAGATTTTAATGGTGGAAAACCTGAGCTATAAAAACGATGAAGGGGATTATCTTTTCAAAGACCTGACTTTTCAGGTGATGAAAAACGATAAAATTGCATTCTTAAGTAAAGACGGACTGGCGGTATCGGCACTTTTTGATGTGTTGATGGGTAAAAAGAGAGAAACTTCGGGAATGTTTAAATGGGGAGTTACGATTACAAAAGATTATTTACCCAACGATAATACCGATTATTTCAAAGATGCCAGCCTTAATCTGGTTGATTGGCTTCGTCAATATTCAACCGATAAGGACGAAACTTTTGTAAGGAGCTTTTTGGGAAGAATGCTTTTTGCGGGCGAAGAGGCACTGAAACAATGTACTGTACTTTCCGGGGGAGAAAAGCAGCGTTGTATGTTTTCTAAAATGATGCTTTCGAGCTCCAATGTTCTGCTTTTTGATGAACCTACTAATCACCTTGACTTGGAGTCTATTCAGGCACTAAACAAGGGTATGGAAGAATTTGACAGTAATATTTTGTTTACTTGTCACGATCACCAGTTGACGAATACAGTAGCTAATAGAATTATCGAATTGGCACCAAGTGGTTGTTTGGATAAGTTGATGACTTTCGATGAATTCCTGACCGACGAAAGAGTAAAAGCCCAAAGAAAAGAATTGTACGCCTGAAAATAAAAGTAAATTACAAGTGGAAAGCCCGTCAGCAATGCCGGGCTTTTTTAGTTTATGAAGAAAAAATTAATCAAGTAATTCTTACATCGCGATGTCAATTTTACTTGATGATTTTCACCAAAACCACAAACTCCAAAAAAGTTTTTGGTTCGCCAAAGTTGGGATTATTCACGGGGAAAGGTCTGGTTTCGCCGGTCAAGTGGTAGTCGTGTCTAATGTACCAATCAATTAATTCTTTTCTCTGTGAAATTACAGTCATTTCTATTCCGGATTTTCTCTGCTCTTTGGCTCTGGTTTCTGCTAATTCCAGAAATTTCTTTCCAATTCCCTTGCCCTGAGCATCGGGAGATACACTGAGCATACCCAAATAGAGCAAATCCCCTTTATTACTTAGGTTTACACATCCAAGCAATGCATCGTTTTCTAGGTAAAGCCAAAACTCATTTTTGGGATCATTAAGTAATTCTACAAGTTGAGCTTCGTTTGTACGAATACCACCCAACAAATCAGCCTCACTCGTCCAGCCTTTCTTAGAATTTTCTCCCCGAAAAGCGGAATCAACTAAGGTATTTATGGTAGAAATATCTCCTAAATTTGCTATTTTAAAATTACCACTCATTCACTTTTTGGAAAATGGATTGATTTCTAAATTATTCAAACATTTTCAATTTAAGCATTCTTGCATTTTCCCATTCAAACAAAATAAAAATCCCTAAAATCAAGAATACCGATCATTTCGCCAAGGGTAAGCCGTATTTGAATAGCCTCTTTCTTCCCAAAAGCCACGTTTGTTTTGAGTCATAAATTCGATTCGTTTAATCCATTTCGAGCCTTTCCATGCATAAAGCTGTGGTGTGATCATGCGTACAGGTCCTCCGTGCTCCAAAGCAAGAGGTTCGCCATAAACAGTATGTGCCAGCAACACATCGGGCTTCAAAGCTTCTTCAATGGCCACATTGGTGGTGTAGGTGTCGTAGCCGTAACACATGATATGAGTGGCTTCTTCTTTGGGCATTACCAGTGCAGCCAAATCAAGCAAACTCACGCCTTTCCATTCCATGTCCATTTTGCTCCAGGTGGTTACACAGTGAAAGTCACTGGTGTCTTTGGTTTGAGGCAAAGCCATAAAATCAGCCCATTTAAGTACAATGGGATTCTCCACAGCACCATCTATCGTTAGTCGCCAGCGGTCTAGGCCAATTTCTGGATGATACCCCAAATCTAAAACCGGCCATTTTGCCGTAATGGTTTGTCCTTTGGGTAGCTGCGGCATGCCATGGCGATTGATGGCACCTGTACCCATTGGTTTGTCATCAGCCACCGAAGGTGTTTCACCCATTTGTTTTTCAAAACGGGCCTTCAACTTCATACGGGCTTCTATAATTTTGTCTAGTTTATTGTTTGATTCCATAAGTCAAAATTAACGATATTTACCATTCTAAGGTTTTAAAAAAGGAGAGGTATGCAAGATAATTTTGAAATAATCATCATCGGCTCCGGCCACAATGCTTTAATTGCAGCTTGCTATCTGGCAAAAGCCGGTAGAAAAGTGCTGGTTTTAGAGAAGAATGACTACATCGGCGGTGCTACTACCTCACAAAAAGTATTTACTGATTATGAGGCTTATTTATCAAGGTATTCCTATTTGGTTAGTTTAATTCCCGATGAAATTATCCGGGATTTAGAATTGAATATTGAATTAAAGTCGCGTAAATTCGCTTCCTATACACCTTATTTTCAAAATGGTAAAGCTAAAGGCTTGTTGATTAGTAACGAAGATGAAAACCTCAGCCGGGAAAGTTTTTTAGAACTTACCGGCGATGATAGTGACTGGCAAGGCTATCAGGAATTGCTTAAAATGGAGCAGGAATTTGCTGAAGAAATCTGGGATTCCATGCTTTTGCCCTTAAAATCTAAATCCGATTGGAAGAAACATTTTGAAGCCATAGGTAAAGCCGAAGTTTGGAAAGCTTTTGTAGAAAAACCAATCGGCGAGATTATAGAAGAAAAAGTAAAATCGGATGTCCTGCGTGGTGTTTTACTTACCGATGCCAAAATCGGTGCTTATACCCATGCTCACGACAAAAGTTTGCTGCAAAACCGTACGTTTATTTACCACATTATTGGGCAGAAAACCGGAGAATGGAAAGTACCGGTGGGAGGGATGGGTAAGGTGGCCGAACAGATAAGGCAAAAGGCCAAAGAACTGGGTGTGGAGTTCAGATTGAATGCAAAAGTTGACCAAATTAATCCCGGCGAGAATAATCAAGTGATAGTTTTAGAAAATAGCGAAAAACTCCATGCTCCGATAGTTTTACTCAATGCCGCTATTCCCAAGTTTATTCCCGAACCGGAATCAGAACAAAATATAGGAACCGCTTTTAAGATCAATCTGCTGTTGGAAAAACTACCCGAATTAAAAGATGATTCCGTAAAACCGGAAGATGCTTTTAGCGGCACTTTTCATATAAACCAGAATTATTCGCAACAAGAAAAAGCTTTTCTGGAGGCTTCCTCTGGCAAAATTCCTGAGACTTTTCCTTGCGAAATCTATTGCCATACGATAACTGACAACAGCATTTTATCGGAAGTGCTGAAACAAAAAGGCTTTCATACCATCACCGTATTTGGTTTGGATATGGCTTATCCGCTTTTTGTTAAGGATAATGAATCGGTTAAAAAATTAATAGTTGAAAAGTTCTTAAAAGGAATAAATGCTTTTCTTGAAATACCTTTAGAGGATTGCCTGGCAAAAGATAAAAACGGCCACTATTGTATAGAAGCAAAATCTGCACTTGATTTAGAAAGAGATTTGGGCATGCCTAAGGGCAATATTTTTCATAACCAGCTCAGTTGGTTTTATGCCACAAATGAGCAGGAAATTGGGAAATGGGGAGTTGAAACGAAATATCCCGGAATATTCCTTTGTGGTTCTACAGCCACACGTGGCGGTGCGGTGAGTGGTATTCCGGGAAGATATGCTGCTATAGCGGTACTTGAGTTTATTTCTGGCTTTTAACGAGCTTTAAGGTCAATTAGTTGAATACGGATAAACGGATGTTCCAACGTGGATTACGCAGATAATCAGTAAAATCAACGTTCCCGAACCGGGATTAGCGTCATTCGCGTTCTTTTCCCTTCCAAATAATAACTTCGTTAAAAATTACGCAATCATCTCAAACCCACAAAAAGCTTGCAAAACCTTCGGCACTTTTATGCCATCTGCTGTCTGATTATTTTCCAGAATAGAAGCCAGAATACGTGGTAGTGCCAAAGCAGATCCATTCAGGGTATGCAAAAGCTGGGTTTTGCCATCTACTTTGTATCTCAACTTCAGCCTGTTTGCCTGATACGTTTCAAAATTAGAAACTGAACTTACTTCGAGCCAACGTTCCTGAGCTGCAGAGTAAACTTCAAAATCATACGTAAGTGCAGAAGTGAAGCCCATATCACCGCCACAGAGTCTTAAAATACGGTAAGGCAATTCCAGTTTCTCCAATAATCCTTTTACATGCTCCACCATTTCGTCTAAAGCCTGATACGATTCTTCCGGCTTACGTACCTGCACAATCTCCACTTTATCAAATTGATGCAATCTGTTCAGTCCGCGTACATGAGCCCCCCAGCTACCCGCTTCCCGGCGAAAACAAGGCGTATAACCTACATTTTTTACAGGCAGCTCATTTTCACTCAAAATTACATCTCGATACATGTTTGTAATCGGTACTTCGGCGGTAGGTATCAGGTATAAATCATCGGCAGTGGCGTGGTACATCTGGCCTTCTTTGTCTGGCAACTGACCTGTTCCAAAGCCCGAAGCGGCATTGATTACAATGGGAGTTTGCACTTCCATATAACCGGCTTTTTCGGCTTCATTCAAGAAAAAATTGATTAATGCCCGCTGTATTTTGGCTCCTTTTCCTTTATAAAATGGGAAACCAGCACCCGATACCTTATTACCCAGATCAAAATCTATGATGTCGTATTTCTTTATTAAATCCCAATGCGGCTGAGATCCCTCAGGCAAAACCGGTATTTCTCCATGTTTATAAACTTCCAGGTTATCTTCTGCAGAACGGCCCGAAGGGACTATCTCATTCGGCAGATTCGGAATCGTGACCAGCATTTCGTGCATGGCAGTTTCCAGTATTTTCAGATTATCTTCCAGTTGTTTGGAATCTACTTTAAGATCGGCAGTTTTTTGCTTGATTGATTCTGCTTCCTCCTTTTTTCCGGCTTTCATTAAGCCACCTATTTCTTTGGCCAGGGCATTGGCTTCTGCCAGTTTCTGGTCCAGTTCCGACTGCGTCTCACGTCTTTTCAGGTCAATGGCCAAAAGATTATCAACCACCTCTTCGGCATCTTTAAAATTCCGTTTATTAAGTCCGGCTATGGTTCTTTCTTTATTTTCTCGTACAAAAGCTAATTGCAGCATCGCTTAAAAGTTTTTAATTAATCTTCGGTGGTAATTGATTTGGCCCATATGATAATTCAAATGGCCCAGCAAATGTATTAAAAAGAAACCGCTTGTCATGTCATCACCAAAAACACGAACCGGATAGTTTTGATCCAGATTCTGAGCTGTGATTTTTGCCAGGGTTTCTCTAACAATTATTTGCGTTTCTTCTATTTCTGTAAGTAAGGCTGCCTGAGATATTTGCCCGGCAAATTCAAACTCCCGATTACGAATGTAGCCACTGTTACCCAACACTGCACCAATAAAATGTTTTAGATTTCCTACTAAATGCATAGCCAGGTTTCCGGCAGAATTGGTGATTCCTGTTGCTGTTTTAAATAAATCCGACTCCTCATAGGACTCAATTTCTTCTTTCAGTTTTTTCAGGTCTTTTTCAAAAACCTTTGCCAATTCATTCTTCATAATTCTAATTTCATTTTTACATCGCCTCTTTCGTATACCAGTTCTCCATCATTAAAAGGGACTATTCGAAAACCCATTTTTTCATATAAATGAATAGCTTGGGCTAGTTTACTGCTGGTTATAAGCTCGATTTCTTCCTTTTCCTTTTCTTTACACCATAAAATGCAGTGTTCTATTATTCTTCTCCCTATTCCTTTATTCTGGTACTTCTCATTTACGGCCATTTTGCCAAGTTCCATGCTATTTTCGGCAGCAGGAATAAGAGCACAAGTACCAATTACAAGATCTTTTTCAAGTGCAAAGAATATTTCACCGCCAGTTTGAATAATGTACTTTTCGGGATCTGAAAAAACTTCTTTGTCTTTATTTTCAACCCAGAAATAACCCTCAATCCATGCCAGATTCAAAGAACTGAATGCCTCCAAATACTTTTTCTGATATGGAATTATTTGTATCAATTTTTACTCAAAATTAAATAATCCTTCGTTCAGTGCTTCCAAAGCAGCATTTTTGTTGGTACCATCCACCAGCAATGAGATATTGTGCTCCGATGCACCATAGGAAATCATCCGGATCGGTATACCTTTCATAGCTTCCAGAATACGAATCGCGATACCCGGCTTATCTGCAAGGAAATTACCTACAATACAAATAATTGATTGATTGCGGTCATGATCTTCCATTTGGGCAATCTGACTTAGTTTTTCTGTGATTTTCTCCAGATTCTCCGGATTATCGATGGTTACAGCCACCGAAACCTCCGAAGTGGTAATCATATCGACCGGAGTTTTAAATTCTTCAAATATTTCGAATACCTTTCTCAAAAATCCATACGCATTCAGCATACGGGTAGAATGTATATAGATAGCGGTTACATTATCTTTTGCAGCAATGGCTTTGATTTCAGTCTGATTCGAGCTGTCGGCAGTTATCAAAGTTCCAGGTGCCGACGGATCCATGGTATTTTTCAAACGCACCGGCACACCTCGCATTTTAGCCGGAGTTATGGTACTTGGGTGTAAAATTTTAGCACCGAAATAAGCCAATTCAGCAGCTTCCTCAAAACTTAGTTCGCGAACAGGGAAAGTACGTTTCACCACGCGTGGATCATTATTATGCATGCCGTCGATATCTGTCCAGATCTGAATTTCTTCAGCAGTAAGAGCACCACCTATAAGCGAAGCGGTGTAATCCGAACCTCCACGTTTCAGGTTATCTACTTCACCACGTGGGTTTCTACAGATAAAACCTTGTGTAACGATAATTTGCTTATCGGCTTGAGGAACCAGCAGTTTCTTCATCAATTTTTCGATGCTTGCCAGTTCAGGTTCTCCGTCTGCATCGATACGCATATAATCCAAAGCGGGTAGTAATACCACACTTTCTCCTTGCTCTTTCATATAAGCCGTAAACATGCGGGTAGATAGAATTTCCCCTTCGGCCACCAATTCCTTCTGTTTTTTCTGGGTAAAAGGAGCTATTCCAGCCAAAGAGCGAATAAACCCAAATTCACTGTCAATGATTTTTTTTCCTTCTTCTGATGAAGCCTCAGTGGTATATAATTCCTTTATAAAGCTTTCATAATGAGCATATAAGGTGACAATTTGTTGTTCAGCATCTCCTATTTTATTAGCCGCTAAAGCTTCTCCTATGGCAATTAAAGCATTGGTAGTTCCGGATAAAGCCGATAGCACAACCACTTTTCTTCCCGAATCGGCAGTTACCAATTCTCGGATAGATTTCATTCTTTCGGGCTTTCCTACCGAGGTGCCCCCAAATTTCCAGATTTGCATGTTTATCTATATACTTTTTAAGATTTTAGAATATCGATCAATGATATTAATGTTTATTTCTTCCTGGTGTTTTCTTAAAAACCCAACATTTTCACAGCCGTAATCGCCGCTTCGTCTCCCTTATTTCCATGTTTGCCACCCGATCTTTCCAGGGCTTGCTCATAGGTATTGGGTGTTAATACCCCAAAAATCACAGGTTTATTGTATTTTAAACTCACATTTGTAAGTCCCTGTGCTACTGCATGATTTATATAATCATTGTGTTTGGTTTCGCCTTGTATCACACAGCCAATTGCAATTACCGCATCTATATCTTCTTTTTGTGCAAAAACCTGGGCTCCGAAGCTTAGTTCGAAACTTCCGGGAACATTGGTAATAATAATGTTTTCTTCTTTTGCCCCGTGTTTAAGCAAGGTGGCTATCGCACCATCCCGTAAACCACCGGTGATTTCTTCGTTCCATTCTGCAACTATAATTGCAAACCTTTTATCACTTATATCGGGTATTCCGGAAGTATTATAAACTGATAAATTTTTGTGAGCTGTACTCATGTCTTTTTTAAAAATATGGTATAAAAAAAGGGATAAACCTGTCAGGCTTATCCCTAAATATATCTTTTCGGGAAATTATTGGCCTGATTCTGCTTCCAGCCTGGATTTGTATTTCTTGGCTAAAGTTGCTTCTGTGGCGGTTGGATAATCTGTTATTAATTCTCCGTAAGCTTCTATTGCCGATTCTGTATTCTTTGCTTCTTCGTAAGCACCAGCCAGTTTCATCAAATAGCCAGGTGTAATAAACTTATTAGGTTTAAAATCAACTGCCTTTTTGTAATAAGAAATGGCATCGTCCAATTCATTTTTTTCTGCATGTGCATCTCCGATTAAGCAATAAGCTCTTCCTTGTACTACTTCATCATTAGCATTAAAATTTTCTAATCTTTCAATAGCCTCGTCGTATTTCCCTTGCTTCATATAAATTATACCAACATATAAGTTAGCTAATTTACCCGCCTTGGTAGAACTATAATCATCAGCAATTTCTAAAAGACCAGCATTACCACCAGCACCATTTAGGGCTAAATTTAGGGAGTCGTTTTCAAAATAGAAAACCGAATCGTACATTGCCGCCTGTGCTTCCTGATTTTGAGTGGTGGTGTAGTATTTATATCCAAAATAACCCAAAACCACCGCAATGATAGCACCACCTGCATAGGTCAATAGATTTTTGTTTTTTGTAAAGAATGATTCGGCCTTTACTATTTCGTGTTGAAGTGCCTCTGCACTTTCGATAAATTCAAGACCAGTTTTTTCTTTTTTTGCCATTTTTTCTTACTTAAAAAATTTCGAGGTGCAAAGTTATAAAATTGATTTTGAACTATGCACATTATATGATAATTATTACTAATGATCAGCAACTTCTAAATTTTAACCAAAATTTAAGATTTAATAAAAAAATATCGGTATTGCTTTCCAATACTTCGTACTTCCAGCTTCGAGCTTTTTCAACCTACTCCATCACAAAAGGATAATCCTCCTGAGCATAAATATCTTTGTAAGCCTCCGAAGGCTCCGGGAATGGGCTCTCTTCAGCAAATTTCACCGACTCGTCAACAGTAACCTTTATTTTTGCATCGATTTCATCCAATTCCTGCTCTGTGGCTATTCCGCTTGTAAGGATTGTATGTTTTACCATTTCCACTGGGTCACGCATTTTCCATTCGGCTACTTCTTCTTTAGTGCGGTATTTTTGCGGATCCGACATCGAGTGACCTCTGAAACGGTAGGTTTTAAATTCAAGAAATGTAGGTCCATCACCTTTTCGAGCTCTATCGGCTGCACGACTCACTGCTTCATGCACCGCTTCCACATCCATGGCATCTACTGGCTCGGCAGGCATGTCATAAGCTTCGGCAAGGGTGTATAATTCACGAACATTGGAGCTTCGGCTTACGGCCGTTCCCATGGCATAGCCATTATTTTCTACAACAAAAATTGTTGGGATTTTCCAGGTCATCGCCATATTAAAAGCTTCATGAAAAGCCCCCTGACGTACCGCACCATCACCCATGTAGCATATACATAGGTTATCAGTTCCCTTATATTTCTCAGCAAAACCAATACCCGCACCCAAAGGAATCTGAGCACCCACAATACCGTGGCCACCCATAAAACCTACCGAAATATCAAATATATGCATCGAGCCACCTTTACCTTTGGTGGTACCAGTAGCTTTTCCATATAACTCAGCCATTATGGCATTTGGCGATGTACCTAGTGCCAGCGGGTGCCCGTGGTCACGATAGGCCGTTATATATTTGTCACCTTTTTTCAATGCCGAAACTGCCCCCGAAGAGCAAGCCTCCTGCCCGATATATAAATGACAAAAACCTCTGATTTTTTGCTGACCGTACAATTGCCCTGCTTTTTCTTCAAATTTACGCTGAAGCTGCATTGACTCGTACCAGTAAATATATTGCTCTTTCGAATACTTAACCTTCGCTGCCTCTTTCTTTTTGCTTGCTGCCATAGTGATGTTACGCTTAGAATCTTATTAAAAGGACTGCAAAAATAAGGATTAAACCTTTACAGCCGAAAATTATCATTTATTTAAATATTTAACCAAGCAGAAAGTCTGTTTTGGGGCTGCCCATGCTACAGCATGGTCGGGCTATACGCTCCCGCTTTTTATGGGAGGCATTGGTGCTTATCGGCAACTGCCCAGAGCCCATAAAAGAGCTCCGCTGCTATCCCTCAGCCGGCTTACGCACGATTTCCCTATGTGACCTATGTGTTAAAAAAAAGTAAACTCATAGCCACAATAGAATTACGTAGATTTTAAAATAGGATAATTAATGATACGTAAAATTTTGATTTCCAGGTTCCTGAAATTAAAACACTAAACATCTGCCTATTGACATACTCACCTATTTCCATCATCTATATTATAATTTAACTTTGGCATTCCACCAAAACCTCCTCATTTTTGCATGAATATGCACATCAGTAAAATTTTCCTTTCCAATTTCCGGAATTACGAAGAGCAAGCTTTCGAGTTTTCTCCTCAGGTAAATTGCATTGTGGGCGATAATGGAAGCGGGAAAACCAACCTGATCGATGCCATTTATTTTTTGGCTCTTACTAAAAGTTCACTGCATAATCACGATCTGCTAAGTATAAAGCACGAAGAAGATTATATGCTTTTTGAAGGTTTATTTGAAGATAAAAATCAAACTGATCGCATTACTATCTCCATGCAGAGGGGTTTGAAAAAAAATGTATTAACCAATAAACAACCTTACGAACGCATTTCCGACCACATCGGCAAATATCCCGTAGTATTAATAGCACCCGACGACACCGACCTGATTCGCGACGGCAGCGAGACACGCAGGCGGCTTTTTGATGGAATTATATCTCAATTCGACAATAACTATTTGGCTGACTATCAAAAATATAACAGACTGCTGGAGCAAAGAAACAGCCTGCTGAAGCAATTTTCAGAGCGACAATATTTTGATCAGGCATTATTAGATATTTATTCTGAGCCGCTTTTAGAAACCGGCCTCAGTTTGCATCAGCAGCGATTTGATTTCCTGCAAAAGTTTTTACCGATAGTAAAGCAACATTACGATCAGATAAGCGAACATAAAGAAAATATCGAGATAGTATATAATTCAGAGCTGGGCGATCCTCGATTCAGAGAAATTTTCAAAGCCAATGAGTTTGCCGATCGCCAGGCACAACGAACCCTGAAAGGTATCCATAAAGATGATTTTCTGTTTGAATTCAATGAGTTTCCTCTGAAAAAATTTGGCTCACAAGGGCAGAAAAAGTCTTTTATTATGGCTTTACGTCTGGCTCAATTTGATTTATTGGAAAAAGAAAAGGGGAAAAAACCCATATTACTATTGGATGATATTTTTGACAAACTAGACGATCACCGTATTCACCAACTTATAGAAAGTATTGCTCAGGGAAAATTTGGCCAGGTATTTATCACAGATGCTCGCCCTGAGAGATCCGAAAAACTGGTTCAGAAACTCACACAGGAAGTTAAGTTTATTAAAACCTGTTGATCTCAGTTATGATTTGTAGAAGATTAAGATAAAACGGACAATAAATTTAAAAAATAAAGCCCCGCTTGCATGCACAAACGAGGCTTTATAATTATCCAATTAAAATTTACTTTAAAGTAGCCACAGCCGTTTTGATACGCTCAATAGCTTCCAACAAATTTTCGTCAGAAGCAGCCGTTGAGATACGAATACAATTGGGTGCACCAAAACCCGAACCCGAAACTGTAGCAACATAAGCTTTTTCAAGCAACCACATTGATAAATCGTCGGCGTCTTTGATTTCAGTTTCTCCATCTGTTTTTCCGAAATAAGTGCTAACATCCGGGAATGCATAAAAAGCACCATCCGGTATGTTTACTTTAAAGCCTGGAATTGCCTTAAGCCCGTCTACCACCAAGCCTCTTCTGCGTAAATAAGCTTCCTTCATTATAGCAGGGGCACTCATATCATCCCAGGCCACTACCGAGGCTTTCTGAGCGATATGGTTGGTGCCTGATGTTACCTGTCCTTGTAATTTGTCGATACCATCCACAATCCATTTGGCGGCACCAATAAAACCTATTCTCCAGCCGGTCATGGCAAAACCTTTCGCCATACCGTTTACGGTAATCACTCTGTCTTTTATTGCAGGAATAGAGCCAATGCTAAAGTGGCCTTCTTCTAAAAAGTTGATATACTCATATATTTCATCTGCCAACACAAAAATGTTTTCGTGTTTTTCAACAATCGCCGCTATTTTTCTCAATTCAGCCTCGCTGTAAACAGAGCCAGTAGGGTTATTTGGCGAAGCATACATAATCATTTTTGTTTTGGGAGTAATCGCAGCTTCGATTTGTTCCGGTGTTACTTTGAAATCGTTTTCAAAAGCACCATTCAAAACCACCGCCTTGCCATCTGCCAGCTTTACCATTTCCGAATAACTCACCCAATAAGGAGCTAAAATGATAACCTCATCACCCGGATTGATCAATACCTGAATAGCATTGGCAAGGGAGTGCTTGGCACCGGTTGAAACAATTATATTCTCTGGTTTCCAATCTATATTATTGTCGCGTTTAAACTTGTCTGCAATAGCTTTACGCAACTCAGCGATACCCGAAACGGGCGTATAATTGTGAAAACCACCATCAATTGCAGCTTTAGCAGCTTCGCAAATGTGTTTGGGTGTTTTAAAATCAGGCTCACCAACCGAAAGGTTGATAACTTTGTGCCCTTGAGCGGCAATTTCTCTTGATTTTTTCGACATCGCCAGTGTTGCCGATTCCTCAAGATTGTTAATTCTGTCGGCCAATAAAGCCGTACTTTCTAATACTGCAGACATTTTGTTTAAATTATTGGTAAACAATGATTTATTGATCTCGATTTTTCCTGTAACCTAACAGGGCTCACGAAATCGGGTGCAAAATTAGTTGCTTATTTTGGGTTTATGAAAGGAAAGGTGGAAAAAGAAGAGAAAGAAAAAAGGAAAGCAAAAAAGTAAGGCTGAATTTTAAATTGGCAACAATTTTAATAAAAACATCAAAAATTACCATTTAATACCTATATGAATTTCCTTTTAAAAAAAGCCATTCCAAATGGTAATTTTATTTCACCAAAATAATTTTAGATTGGGCAAAATAGCAGTTTTTCTAATTTCATTGCTTTTGGTCTCTTGCGGACTAATACCTATTCAAGATTACAATTTTGATGTAATTTTAGACATTGCGGTCTACAATAAAAATGGGGAAGATTTACTGGATACTAACTTAACGAATTCGTTTAAAGACTTTGAAATCCTTTTTGAATACGATCAAATTCCAGGTCAAAAATTACATGGCGGCATTCCGATTTTCAATAGTCCAAGGTTTTCACATAACGAAAATCGAAACATTATTTCAATTTTGGGAACCGATATATTGCAAAAAGGCATGCCCGAAATTAGTAAAGTTAAGATTTCCTGGCCAGATGGAACGGCAGATAAATTCACCTTTATTTTTAAAGACTCCAAAAATTTAGGTATTGTGACAGAAATTCTGGTAAATGATATTTCAGAGTGGGAATTAACATCCAAAAAACCTCGATTAATTTTGCTTCATAAAGAATGATTTAACTTTTCGGTTAACTGTAATATTAAAGAAATCAAATATAGGTATCACTTTTATTCACGCTTTTTGGAACGAAGATTTACCAACGCGGATTTATAAGAGAATAAAAAATCCGTTTTATACGCGATTTTGATTTATCAAAACCCGCTTTATCCGTGTTCTATTTATCGTTGATTATTGAACGCGGATGTTCCAATACGGATTTATAATATTAGAAAAAATCCGCTTTATTCGTGTTCCATTTATCGAAAACTATTGAACGCGGATGACGCGGATGTTCCAACGCGGATTTATTAGTCCAGAATAAATCCGTCTTATCCGCGTTTCTGAATTTTCAGAATCCGCTTTATCCGTGTTCCATTCGACGACTATTTTGGAACGAGGATGACGCGGATGTTCCAACGCGGAATTTTATGGATATTTACCAATTTACAGACCAAATAAATACAAGCCAAAAACAGCAACCAAAAAATAGGGCACTATTCCCGCAGCTCCACCATAATCTTTGGCGATTCTTTGTCCGGCAAAAAGACCTAAAAGCGTGAACGAAGCCAAAATCAAACTTAAAATGGCCGGTTCGACATTGTTAAACCCCAAAAGAGAAATTACTCCAAGTAAGGCCGTAACTCCCGTGGCTACTTCCAGCATGGTAATACTCAGAAAAAGTAAATTAGAAAACGGTGCAAGAAAAGTTTTGCTAAATACCGATTGGATATATACCTTATTCCCTTGAAAATCAAAGACTTTATCAAAGCCTGATTGCAGGAAAAGAATGGCAGTAAAGAGCGTTATCGAAATTTTCGTTATAAATAGTAATTGCTGAGAATCCATATTTAAATTTTACACTTTTTAAATTTTTAAAAACTTTTTCAATCTAACTATTTCTTTTAATAAAAAAATCCCACCGAAGCGGGATTTTTAAAGTGTGTGTCAGTAGTTTTAATTATTTCGCATCAACCCTTACCGCAATTCTACGGTTCTTAGCTCTTTGGTGTCGTTTGATGCTACCGGATGTAGGTCACCATAGCCTTCAGCTGTTAATCTTGATACCTCTACACCTTTAGCTACAATAGCATATATTACAGCTACTACACGGTTATCTGAAAGTTTCAGATTTGACTGTGAATTGCCCGTGTTATCGGTATAACCTCCGATTTTCAACTTCAAATCAGGATATGCCTTCAATATTTCAGCAATGTTAGCGATTTGCTCCATTGACTCATCTGTAAGTGAGGTACTTCCGGTTGCAAAATTTATGCGATCGAAATTCAACCAATTATCTTTAGAAACTTCGGCCGAGCCGTCCTCAATAAATTTAATCAGGTTATTTTTCACTCCCATTTCAGGAATAGTTAATTCGATTCCATTAGGTAATTTTCTTTTAAAGAAAGCTCCTAACTTTTCAAGCCCCTCACCTATGGCAGATGCCGAATTTTCTGCCACATTAGATGCTGAGTCCACTACCGCAACAGCGGAATCTTTCACATTATTGGCATCATCTTTTATATCGCCACTGTATTTATTCCAAAAGAATAAAACACCCAAAACTGCAAGCAATCTTATAATCCACGGCATCCAATTTTTTGATTTTACTTCTGTATCAACATTAGAAGCAACATTCGATACAATATTATTCTTATCAGAAAACATATTACCAAAGCCTAAAGAACCAGCCAAACCAGCTGGTAAAGCCGACGAAACAAAATCTTTTTGACTGGAAAGTAATGTGGCCAATCCGGATAAACCCAGTCCTTCAGACTTTACTTTTTTACCAATAATTCCCATTACCACCGGTGCCAAAAAACTGAAAATAGAAGAAATGGAGGATTTTTTCATTCCGATTAATGATCCAACTGCATTAATCATTTAGCCTGAGCCTGACCCAAGCAAAGTGGATATCATGGAAGAACCGCTGGAAAGTAAATCTTCCGATTTCTTTGAATCAGATAATAATCCACCCAGATTAACTGACAAGCCTGAATTTGAATTATTATTCAAAACACTCATTATAAAGGAAAGGCCACTGTCAATTGCACCTTTTTTCATAATTCCTCCCAAAAGTGCGGGTAATGCATTACTAACTGCTTTTCCTAGTAAAGAAGAATCTCTTCGCCAATACTACCAGCTACTTTTTGTAAAACTGCGTCTGTTAGATACCCTTTTGCCAAGTCTAAAACATTAAAAGCCATTTTTTAAGGTTTAAATGTTCATAAATTAAAGTAGGTCAAAATCTTTAAACATATTTAAGACAGCTATAGAAAAAAAAGTAACTTCCTTTATATAAACTTTTTTCAAACCCGCGTTGAAAACAATGATTTTCCCGGCACATTTAAACTTTTTTTAAATCTCATTTAAAGCTAAGCCTAAAAAAAATCCAGTTATTCTCTTAATTTTGCAGCGAATTTGATCAAAAAAATATGGGAAGAGCATTCGAATTTAGAAAAGCAAGAAAAATGAAGCGTTGGAGCTCAATGGCGAAAACCTTCACGCGTATAGGTAAAGATATTGTGATGGCGGTGAAATCTGGCGGGCCAGATCCCAATGCCAATTCTCGGCTGAGAGCTATAATTCAGAACGCGAAAGCGGCGAATATGCCCAAAACCAATGTGGAAAGTGCCATAAAAAGGGCTTCTTCAAAAGATCAGGAAGATTACAAAGAGATTGTATTAGAAGGCTATGGCCTGCATGGTGTGGCTGTTCTTGTGGAATGTACAACCGACAATAATAACCGCACAGTAGCCAATGTAAGAAGCTATTTTACTAAAACCGGTGGCAGCTTAGGCACCAACGGAATGCTTGACTTTATTTTTGATAGAAAATGCGTTTTCAAAATTGCCAATCAGGAAGGAATTGATCTGGAAGAATTAGAATTTGAATTAATAGATTTTGGTGCCGACGATGTTTTTTTGGATGGAGAAAACGACCAGATTAATATTTATGGAGAATTTGCCGCATACGGTGCCATACAAAAGTTTTTAGAAGAAAAAGGTCTGGAGTTGGTTCATGCCGACTTTGAAAGAATACCAACCGATACGAAAAAATTAAGTGAAGCAGATGCTGCCGACGTGGACAAGCTTTTAGAAAAACTGGAAGAAGACGACGACGTGCAAAACGTGTATCATAACATGGTGCTGGAATAATTTCCTTCCGCACATATACAACATTAATCCGGTATGAGGTGTCATTCTCAAACCGGATTTTTTATTACATCAACAAACTGAATGAGATCATTTTTAACTGCCTTTTTAATTTTTTATTTGCTTGGAAATATTGTTTTGTCCCAAACACACAAGCAAGACGATTACGTACTTTTTTCTAAAAAAACCACCGATAAGATCATACTCGATGGTATAGCGGACGAGAGCACCTGGCAAAATGCCATTGAAATCGGCGATTTCTGGCTGAAATTCCCAACGGCAGATAGAAAATCAACTACCAAAACGACAGTAAAGTCAGCTTATGACGATAAGTTTGTTTATTTTCTGATCGAAGCATTCGACAGTACCAACCGATACATAGCTCCATCACTCAAAAGAGACAATTCCATAGCTCTTGCGGATGGGGTAGCAATTTTACTCGACCCGGTAAACAAAAAATCGAATGGTTTTGGCTTTGCCTGTACGCCAAATAATGTTCAATCCGAATACCTGTTTAGTCCAAATTCTGAAAGACCAGAGTTTGCCTGGGATAATAAATGGTTTTCTTCTACAAAAAAATTGGCAGATCGCTATGTAATCGAAATGGCTATTCCATTTAAAACCTTGCGTTTTGATGCAGATAATACCCGCTGGGGCCTAAATTTTATAAGAGCCGACCAAAAGAAAAACGAATTTTCTACCTGGACAAATGTGCCCGTTCAATTTCAAGGTTTTGATATCGGCTACCTGGGTACACTTCAATTTGAAAGGGAATTGCAAGAACAAAAAGGCAATATTTCCATCATTCCCTACATTTCTACCCGTTCGGTTTCTGACGTAGAAAATGGTGAGCCTACCTCTTATAAGACCAGTGCAGGCTTCGATGCCAAAGTGGCCGTTAGTCCCTCTCTGAATCTGGACCTTACCGTAAATCCGGACTTTTCACAAGTTGATGTAGATCAGCAAGTTACCAATCTTACCCGCTTCTCCATATTTTTCCCGGAAAGAAGGACTTTCTTTTTAGAAAACAGCGATATTTTTTCAGAATATGGAGCTCCGCCATTTCGCCCTTTTTTCTCACGTAGTATTGGTTTAGATAAAAACGCTCAACCCATTCCTATCCTTTTTGGTGCACGCCTGAGTGGAAACCTTACGCAAAAAATGCGTATTGGGGTCATGAATATGCAAACGCAAAGAAAAGGTGATTTTGCAGCTCAAAATTATACAGTAGCCTCGCTTAATCAGCGAGTGGGTGCTCGTTCTGTTGTTAAAGGTTATTTCATGAATCGGGATGCCAGCACAAAAGAAGGTGAAGCACCACTTAGCAGTCTCGAAAAATTTGGCCGCAATGCAGGTGGTGAGTTTAATTTCACAAGTAAAACGGGTGAGTGGCAAGGTTGGGCGGGCTATCATACTTCTTTTAAAGAAGGGCTCGACAAAGACCGTTCTTTTTATCAGGTTGGTTTTGGACATTTCGGAAATGTTTATTCGGGCATTATTGACTTCGATAATTTTGGAAAGAATTATTACGCTGATATGGGCTTTATTAACCGGCTGGAAACTTATGCTCAAACAGGCCCGACTTATGATTTTGCCGATACGACATTCCGATCTGGTTTTAAGCAAATGTATAACCAAAATAATTTTACCTTCCGGCCGAAAGATAGGAAAGTAATACAAATGGTCTTTGGCATAAGCAACTATGCCGTATGGTTTACGGATGGTAAATTAAGTGACCGCACCCATTCGCTATCCTCTGTTTTTACTTTTTTAAATACTGCGGGAATCAATCTTAAATACAATATTCAGGAAGATAATCTCCGCTATTTTTTCCCCTTACCGGATGAAAAACCACTTTCCCCGGGAAATTACAATTACCAAAACTTTACCGCTCAGTTTACAGGCGATACCCGAAAAAATGCCATTTTGGATGCCGGGTTTACGACAGGTGGTTTTTTTAATGGAAAAATAACTCAATATACCACAGCACTGACATTAAGAAAACAACCTTGGGTTAATATGGTACTAAACGCTCAATACAATGACTTGAAGTTTTCATCGGATTATGGCAGAACTAAGCTTTGGCTGATTGGCCCGAAAGTAGAGGCTACTTTCAGTAATAAATTATTCTGGACTTCCTTTTTGCAATTTAATACCCAGCAAAACAACTTCAATATCAACAGCCGGATTCAATATCGCTACAGCCCCATGTCGGATTTCTTTCTGGTTTATTCGGATAATTATTTCAGTGATCCTTTTTTGAAAAACAAAAACAGAGCCCTGATATTCAAATTGAATTACTGGCTTACCATGTAATTTAACCCGCATTATTCATCAGCAAATTTATTCTGAGACCTAAATTGCTTCAAACCAGTTCGTAAACTCACTTAAATTGAACTCAAATAGTTTACTATTCTTTTTTATTTAAGTGCATGATTTATTGCAATTTAGACTCTCATTACTAATTCCTAATGAATAATGCGGGTTAAAGTTTAGCTAAATACTGAAGTCCATCCAAAAGCCGATCCAGATCGCGGGTGGAAGTGTACACATGAGGTGCAATCCGGATACCATTTAAGGCTTCCCATTTGGTGGGTGATGTATGCACCTTGTATTTGGCAAAAAGCTTAGATTCCATTTCGCCGGCTTCAAGACCATCCATTCCCACATGTGCCAAAGCACAGGAAAAATTCGGCAATAGCGAAGTATTTAGCCTTGTTCTTTCCATTTTTATAACTTCAGTTGCCCAGTAATTTTTCAGGTATCGCAGGCGGGCCTCTTTTCTTTCATTTCCAATGGTATACTGAAAATTGAGAGCTTCGCCAATGGCTTGTTCAATCGGGAAAGATCGGGTGCCCAGATTTTCGAATTTCCGGATATCATCAGATAGCGGCGTGTCGTTTGGCACCAAAGGATAAATTTTGGAAATATGTTCCTTTTTTATCCAAAGCATGCCCGACCCTATCGGTGCACACAACCATTTATGCAAACTGGTGCCGTAATAATCGCAATGTAAATCACTGATTTTGTGATCTATATGTGCAAAAGTATGTGCTCCATCGCATACTACTTCTATATTTTTTGAATGTGCCAGATCGGCTATTTCTTTCACCGGCATTATCTGACCGTTCCAATTTATCATGTGCGTAACATGCACCACTTTTGTTTTTTCCGTCATTTGTTCCTGATAAATCTTTACTAACTCGGCCTTGTCCTCAGCTGGTAATTTCAGATTCACCCATTTCAGCACAATTCCATCTCTCAATTCCCGTTGCCGCCAGGCATGCTGCATGTTTGGATAATCGTATTTGCTTAAAATCACTTCATCTCCGGCTTTGAGCTTCATGCCCATAATTATCGTATCCAGTGATTCCGTGGCATTGCGATTGATGGCGATTTCTTCCGGTGATACACCAGCGAATTTTGCCAGATTTTCACGCAAGGGCTCTTTGCCCTGACTCATTATTCGCCACATGTAATACGAGGGAGCTTCGTTTGAGTATGCATTCAATCTACTCAAAGACTCCTGCACGACCTTGGGAGCCGGACTTACGCCGCCATTATTCAGGTTGATTATGTTGGGTGAAACCGTGTAAGCCTGTTTCATTTGTGCCCAGAAGTCCTCATCCGAAGCCAATTCGGTTGGTGATTTTTTCAGGGATTCCTGATTAATTTCCAGGAGTTTTTTCTCAGGTAAAGAAACAAACGAAGATAAAAAGGCTGTTCCTCCTGCGGCAAGGGTATTTTTTAAAAAATGGCGTCTATCGGTCATAAGAGACTTTGGGTTGAAGTTTTACAAAAGCTACAAACCAAATTCGAAGGAAACAATCAAGTTTCCGGTTTTTCTTAAAACGCTCAATACTTAATCCAGTTTTTTATCTAATAAGTTCAAAAACAGGCCTTTGAAAAAGTGTAAATAATTTTTCAGGAATACTTAAACAAAAAAATAGCCACCGTTTCCGGCAGCCCTATTTGAATAATTTAGGAAGACTTTTTTAACCTTTTTTGTTCCAATCTCCACCTCTTTTGCCTCGATGTTTCCCTCTTTTTGCTTTCATTTCGGCTTTACGAGTTTCCATATCTGCCTGATGTTTAGCATATTGGTCAGGCGTTAGAATGGTTTTTAGTTTGGCCTCATATGCCTCGTGTTCGGCTTTCATTGCTTCCCTCTTTGCTTTCATCTCCTCCTGATGAGCCTTTCTTTCAGCCTGCATTTTTCCCGATTGTGCGGTGTTCAGGGCAAGCAAATCTTTGTATTGTTGCTCATTCAGGTTCAACTCCGTTTTCATTTTTTCGGTGCGTTTTTCTACACGTTCGGCCGGATCCATTTTTTGATGATCTCCACCACCTCTTTGTGCGAAAGCAGATACACCAACTGAAAATAAAATCGCTGTAAGTACTAAATTGATCTTTTTCATTATTTGTATATTGTTTATGTTATTCACGGCTCTTTGACTTGGGAGGAATTAAAAGGTTTATTGTCGAAATGTTAAAAAAGGTGAATTTTTGCATCATCCGATAGATTCTTTGTGAATTAAGTCTTTTTGTTTTAAAGAGCTTAAATCATTCCTCCCATTTGATCGCCTTTTATTAATTAATATCTTTGCCCCTCTTTAATCAAACCGAAGAAAAAAATGAGAAAAAAATATGCAGCAGGTAACTGGAAAATGAACAAGACTTTTAATGAAGGTCAGATTTTGTTTTCAGAAGTTACCAATATGGTGAAAGACGAATTGGTAAACCCAAATGTAAAAGTGGTAATGGCTGTGCCGGCACCTTACTTGAGTTCTTTTAGCAAACTGATAAATACCGATAAAGTAAGTATCGCGGCCCAAAACTGCCACCCGAAAGAATCCGGTGCGTATACCGGTGAAGTTTCTGTTGGAATGTTAAAGTCTGTTGGTGTGGAATACGTGATCATTGGGCATAGTGAGCGACGGGAATATTTCGGAGAAACCGATGAATTTATTGCTGCAAAAGTAGATGCCTTATTAGCTGGCGGTCTTACGCCGATTTTCTGCTGTGGCGAAACCCTGGCTCAGCGTGAAGCAGGTATTCATTTTGATTTTGTAAAAGGTCAGTTTACCAATGCATTGTTTCATTTAGATGCCGATGCTTTGCAAAAAGTAGTAATCGCTTACGAACCTATCTGGGCTATCGGTACGGGCGTAACAGCAAGCAGTGAGCAGGCACAAGAAATGCACAAGGTTTTAAGAGATCATTTGGCTTCAAAATACGGTCAGGAAGTGGCTGATAATATTTCAATTCTATATGGCGGTAGCGTGGGTGCTGGCAATGCCAAAGAGCTTTTCGCTATGCCCGATGTAGACGGTGGCCTGGTAGGCGGTGCCTCACTTAAATCAAGAGATTTTACGGAAATTGCCAAGAGTTTTCCGGCATAAGAAATAATAATTCTTAAGAAAAAGCCTGTTCAGGATTCCTGAATGGGCTTTTTTACGAGATGCCATCAAAATTTCTAAAACTACCCCCTATCCTTTTTCCCTTTAAAATACCGAATCATTTCCGGATAGCCCATTCCCATCATAAAACCCTGAATACTCTGGGCAATTCGTTTGGTTCTGGTTTCCACCGTTTTGGCAGATTCTATCCAATTGGAATAATACCGTTGGTGCCCCTTAGTCAGCGTATTAAAGAAATCCAAAGCCTGCGGCTCGTCTTCCAGGCAGGCCTTAAAATCTTCGTTTACCAATAGTTCACTGGTATCTACTTCTAAATTTAGCTTAACTTTAGCACCTTCTTCTTTTCTTAATTTTCGTCTTAAGTCTGCTTTTACGGCTAAAATAAAATCACCTTCTCCCATGGGGACCAAGGCCATTTGTTTGACCTTCACATTATCAATTTGACCTTTTACCCTATAGGAAGACCGTGTATCCGGCTTTAATTGATTCGCCAGATTTAATGGAATTTCTACAAAAGTCCAGCCGGTTTTTTCGCCCATCTGCTCAAAACGCTTAAGTACAGTTTCGAAAGTGACCATTTTTATCTTTTATTTCTACAAAAACGGGTATTTCCCTTTTTTTGATTCTATTTCCAATCGGGTATTGCTAATTTCGGAAAATTCAACCTGCCGAAAATATGAAAAAGTACCTGTCTTTAGCCATTATTCTTTTTTTTACCCAAATCTCTTTTGCTCAAAAATGGCAATTAATTGATGAAAATGCTACGCAGGAAACCCAAAATTTATACAAATCCTTACGCAAAATACAGAAAAAAGGAACCGTTTTCGCCCATCAACATGCTACAGAATACGGACGTGGTTGGAGTGGTGAAGATGATCGTTCTGATATAAAATCGGTGCTGGGCACACATCCGGGTATGATCGGGGTGGATTTCAGTGGTTTTACAGGGAGAGACCCGGAGGAATATAAATCCCGCTTGAAAAAAGTAGTGGAAGACCAGTACAACCGTGGTGGAATAACTACAGTAGCCTGGCATTTCTACAACCCAATGGGTAAAGGTGGCTTTTACTGGGAAGGCTCTGATTCGGTGGAAGTGGTTAAAAGACTCATTCCCGGTGGTGATGGCCATGAAAAATTCAAGGAAATTCTGGATGGGGTGGCCGAATGGGCCAAAAGTGTTAAAGGGGCAAATGGCGAATTGGTTCCGATGATTTTCAGGCCTTGGCATGAGTTTGACGGAGGATGGTTTTGGTGGGGTGCCTCTCATTGTACTGTTGAAGAATTCGAAACACTTTGGAAATTCACGGTAAGTTATCTGCGGGATAAAAAGAGCGTACACAACTTCATTTATGCTTTTTCCCCGGATAATAAATTTAAAACCGAAGAAAAGTACCTGGAAAGATATCCGGGAAACGAATGGGTGGATATGGTGGGAATGGACAATTACGGCGATATGGGCCGCAACCGCTATGCCTTGGATACGGCGGCTATTAAATTAAAAATTGTATCCGATTTTGCTAGGAAAAACAAAAAACTAGCCGCTTTTACAGAAACAGGCCTGGAATCAATTCCCAACCCCACCTGGTGGACAGAAACACTTTTGAAAGTAATGAAGACCTATAAAATGAGGCTTAGCTATGTATTGGTATGGCGTAACGATCAACGCAGCCCTACGCATTACTATGCTCCATTCCCCGGGCAGGTAAGCATACCTGATTTCCAAAAATTTTATAAAGATAAGTATACCCTGTTTTTGGATGATTTGGTCAGTCGAAATGTTTATAGGAAGAAATAAACAAAAGCCATCTTTGTATGCAAGTTGTACATTTCAACCCAAAAATAACACAAAATTAGCTCAATAATACTTAAGCTAAACTCCTGTTATTGAGGCTTATTACTTAATTATAAGTCTGATTCATCTTTTGGTCTTTGCAGAATTCCCTTTTATCGAAACATCACTATTGTCATGGTCATTTATTCATCAAAAATCTTAAATTTGTTAATAACAAAAACAAGCCTGTTTTGAAAAGACGTCAGCTATTAAAATCATTTGCAGCATCGGTAGGTACATTCACCTTGTTGCCGGACTGGGCAAATGCCTGGACCGCAGAATCCATTGGTAAGCCTCAAAACTTGCCCATTGTAGATGAGGCCGTATTAAGTAGCATTGCTTCTACATTTATTCCTGAAGGACAATCAGAACCCGGAGCAGTCGGCCTGGATGTTGATAAATTTCTGAACAGACTTTTTGCCGATTGTTATGAATCGTCGGACCAGGAAAAACTAAACCGTGGCATTGAAGTTTTGAATACCAATTCTCAAAAATACTACAACCAAAGTTTTGCTTCTTGTACCCAAAGTCAGCGTGAAACCATACTCGCTGCCATGGAAACAGCAAATGAAGAGGACGGCCGCTGGTTCTATAAAACCCTTCGAAGTGAAACCATCCGGGGCTACGTGACCTCACAATACGTAATGGAAAATAAGTATAACTATCAAATGACCCACAGCTTCTACGATGGCTGTGCACCTTTATAAACTACCGAAAATGACAAATTTCAATATAGACGTAAAAAAGAAAAACACCTACGACGCCATCGTAATCGGCTCCGGAGCCAGCGGTGGATGGAGTGCCAAAGAGCTGTGCGACAGGGGTTTGAAAACTCTGGTACTGGAGCGTGGCCGCAAGGTAGAGCACATAAAAGACTACTCCACCGCCTCCAAGGCTCCCTGGGAATTTGAATACCGGGGCACCGTACCGCTAAAACTCAGGGAAGGTTTACAATATGGCCGCTTTCTGCGGGAAGAGAACATGACTTTCATGATGAAAGAAGATGAACAACCTGTGGTTTACGAAAAACCCTTCCGCTGGTATCGTGGCTACCACGAAGGCGGCAAATCTTTGCTTTGGGCACGCCAAACCCAGCGTTGGTCCGATTTTGATTTCGAAGGCCCACAGCGGGATGGATTTGCTGTTGATTGGCCTATCCGATACAAAGACATGGCTCCCTGGTACAGTCATGTGGAGCGATTTGCCGGTATTTCCGGAAATTACGACGGCCTACCTGAGCTACCGGATGGTGAATTTCTGAAAGCCTATGGCATGAGTTGTATAGAAGAGCATTTTAAAGAAAGCCTGGGTAAAAATTTCCCGGAGCGAAAGCTGGTTTCTGCCCGCTGTGCTCACCTTAGCGACCCGCAAGCTATACATACCGAGCAAGGCCGCACCCAGTGCCAAAGCCAGAATATGTGTAACCGCGGTTGTATTTATGGCGGCTATTTCAGCAGCAATGCTTCTACCCTGCCCTGGGCAGCCAAAACCGGTAAAATGACCATGAGGCCGCATTCGGTGGTTCATTCCATTATTTTCGATGAAAAGAAAAACAAGGCTACCGGCGTGCGGGTGATCGATTCCCAGTCACATGAAATGATCGAGTTTTACGCCAAAGTTATTTTTGTAAATGCCTCCGCAATTAATTCCACGTCTATTTTGATGAACTCCTCATCCGATCGTTTTCCAAACGGATTGGGAAATGACAGCGGCGTATTGGGCAAGTACATTGCCTGGCACAATTACCGCGGCCATGCCAGTGCCCGATTCGAAGGCCTGAAAGACAAAAGAACTGCAGGCGGCCGGCCCACCTATGCCTATGTTCCCCGTTTTCGTAACCTGCAAAAGCACGATCAAGAGTTTTTCCGGGGTTATGCCACAGGTGTTTCCGGTGGCCGGGGCGAGTTTTCCCGACAAGATGGAATCGGCGACCAATTACGCGAAAACCTGCTGAGTCGCGAACTTTCCGACTGGAATATCTCAGCCTGGATGATGGGCGAGTGTGTGCCTATTGAGCAAAATCACATCCGCCTGCACGAAGAGTTGAAAGACAAATACGGCATACCGCAGATTGTTTTCTCTTGCGACTGGACCGAAAACGATGATAAGATGGTGCAGGATTTTATGGATCAGTTTAAGGCCATGTTTGAGCAGGCCGGCTATACCCAAATTCAGGTATCGGACTCCCATTCGCCTCCGGGTGCCGACATCCACGAAATGGGCGGTGTGCGTATGGGTCGCGACCCGAAAACCTCCTTGCTCAATGAGTGGAATCAGCTGCACGCCTGCAAAAATGTTTTCGTAACAGACGGGGCCTGTATGACCTCTACCGGCACACAAAACCCTACGCTTACCTATATGGCATTTTCGGCACGAGCGGCCAATCGTGCAGCAGATGAGCTCACTAAAAAGAATTTATAAATGAGGCTACCCTCGTCAATTTTAATACGAAATAATAAAATAATATCAAATTGACGAGGTCGGGCTTTCGCTAGTCGCCTGCCTGCGGCAGGGCTCCAACAGACCGCTCAGTCTCTCAGCTGGCATTTGAACTATTAATAAAAAATAAAACCCTTAGAAAATGAAAAAACAAGTATTGATTATCTTAAGCATTCTACTGATCAGTGGAGCAGATCTTTTGGCTCAGAAAAAGCTATACACCTGGCCTTTGGGAGTGCAAGGCTACACTTTCCGAAACCATTTCCCGAATGGTGTTGAAAAAACACTTGACATCATCAAAGACATGGGCTTTACCGAGCTCGAAGGTGGTGGTGCTAAAGGTTTTACACTCGAAGAATACAAAAAACTTTGTGACGACCGCAGCATAAGCATTCCTTCTACAGGTTGTGGTTTTGAACAACTCGAAAAAGACCCGATGCAAATCGTGAAAAATGCTAAAACACTGGGTTCTAAATTTGTAATGTGTGCCTGGATACCTCACAAAGGCAATGATTTCACTTTTGAAGATGCCCAAAAAGCAGTAAAAGTGTTTAACGAAGCCGGCAAAATATTGAAAGAAAACGGAATTACTTTCTGTTACCATGACCACGGTTACGAGTTCCACCCGCATGATAAAGGTACTTACCTGGATTATATCATTCAAAACACCAATCCGGATTATGTTTCATTCGAAATGGACGTGCTCTGGACTATGCACGGCGGCGGAGCAGATATGCCAATTACTTTACTAAAAAGATATCCCAATCGCTTCAAACTCATGCACGTAAAAGACCTTCGTAAAGGGGTAGTAGGTGATTTGACCGGACACACCCCTGCCGAAAACGACGTACCGGTAGGAACAGGCCAAGGCAATTGGAAAAAGATTTTCAAACTTGCCAAAAAAGGCGGAGTAGAGCATTGTTTTATTGAAGATGAAAGCGATAAGGAGTTGGTAAATGTGCCTTTGAGTATCAAATTCCTGAATGGGATTTAGGGAATCAATTAGTGCTTCATATTAGATTTTGCAGTAATATAAAACGGAAAGCGAGGGCTTAAGTCTCCTCGCTTTTTTATTATTAAGTATCCTAAAACAATTCCTATTTCCTCCCTTTCACCGCCCGATTGATCACAAAAAAGAGCCCGAAAGCCGAAATCAGGATCAATGCCAGAACAGCAACTTTTTGGACGCCACCTTCGTTGGGATTTTCTAATAATTTACGGATTTCTTGGGCTTGTGTACCAGCCCAAACAGATAATATAGTGCGGGGAATCATACCCAGGAAACCGCCCAGAAGTATATTCTTTAGTTTGGCTCCCGAAAGGGTAAAAACAAAATTGGTAAACGTAAAAGGTAATACCGGGGAAATTTTGGTCAGGGTAATAATCTTCAGCTCCTCCCCTCTTATACTTTCCATCAGCTTTTTTGCTTTGGGATTGCTTTCGATAAATTTCTTAAACCGATCGTGATCCAATAAATGTACTATTTTGTTAATCAACAAAATAGATAACAAATTAACTACAAATAAGATAGGTAGCGTTTTCCAACCCCAAAAATACCCCAATACCAAGGCACAGAATGTGGGCGGAGTTAATGCAAGTGCTTGAGAAAATATTCCCAAAAATGAAAAAGAAACCCATTCTGCCGTATTGAAAGTGGCAAACCAAGGCTCATTTTTCACAAAATAAACACTCAGAAAAGAGGTTGCCACCAAAGGCACGATTATCAAAAAAAATGAACTAATTACGGGAACAGTCAGGTGCTTTGTGATTCTTTTCAATGCCTTACATTTTACGAACTATATGATTCTTAAAGTCTTCATAGACACTGCGGATTCCATCTTCCAGATCATATGTATGTTTCCAACCTAAGCCGTGAAGTTTACCTACATCCATTAATTTTCGGGGTGTGCCATCCGGCTTATCCGTATTCCAGTTTATTTTTCCTTGGTAACCCACAATTTCACTTATTTTCTCTGCAAGCTCTTTTATGGTAACGTCAACTCCGGTACCTATATTCACCAATTCCCGTCCGTCATAAGTCTGCATAAGATACACACAGGCCGCAGCCATATCGTCGGCATGCAGAAACTCTCTCATAGGCGAGCCGGTACCCCATAATTCCACCTCCGGTTGATTATTTACTTTTGCTTCGTGAAATTTCCTAATCATTGCCGGAAAAACATGCGAATTCTGCAAATCGTAATTGTCATTTGGCCCATATAAATTGGTAGGCATTATCGATACAAAATTACAACTATACTGATCGCGGTATGCTTCACACATTTTAATCCCGGCAATTTTGGCAATGGCATAAGGTTCATTTGTTGGCTCTAAAAGTCCGGTTAATAAATATTCTTCTTTTAAAGGTTGCGGAGCCATCTTAGGGTAAATACAGCTCGAACCCAGAAACATCAGTTTCTTAACTCCCGCCAGATAGGCTCCATGAATCACATGATTCTGAATCTGTAGATTTTCATACAAAAAATCGGCACGGTATGTGTTATTTGCTATTATACCGCCCACTTTGGCGGCAGCTAAAAAGATATAATCCGGTTTTTCGTTTAAAAGAAATGTATGTGTGGCTTCCTGATTCCGGAGGTCGAGTTCGGCAGAAGTGCGGGTAATGATGTTTTCAAAACCTTCGTTTTCCAGTTTTCTAACAATCGCCGACCCCACCATTCCGCGGTGCCCTGCAACATAGATTTTATCCGATTTTTCCAATTTTTAATCTACTTTTACGTTCTCTTGATCAAATAAGGCACGAAAATACGACTGCTATTTCATAAATGAAATTAATCTCCTTTATAGTTCTTTTTTTAACTGTTTCTATCCGCAGCACAATTGCACAGGATATAATTCCACATGCCAAAACCAAGGCCGAACGCAAAGCTGCCCGAAAAGATATGACGCTCGAAGAAAAAATCGAGGATGTGTTGCCTGTTGATGTAAATCTTCCAAAAGCAAGTGTGAAAGCTCCCGGAAACAACAATATTTCTTCGGTGGAAGATGCACGTAAATTTGTAAAAGAAACCCTCCCCGGTTACGGCACAAAAGCAAAAGAGAAAGCAAAAAAAACCAAAAAAGCCATCGCCGAAGCCAAAGAAAAAGTATTTGACGGTAAAAAATATAAAAACATAGCTCTGGAAAAACGCATTTATAAACGAGGTACCGGCAGCCGGATGACTTACATCGAATTTTATACTTTAAAAGATCATCAGCAACCCGATCCGTATAACCGTACTTTCTTTTGGTTTGATGAAAAAAGAAATCGAATTGTGGAGGCTGTTTCCCGTGATCCCAAGGCTAATTTTTTATTACACGGTCCTTACCGGGAATACAAAGGCGAAAACCTGGTGAAAGAAGGATTCTATTACGTGGGCACCAAGGATGGTCGTTGGGAAACTTACGACAATGACTTTCTGCTGATTGATAAAGAGTACTACAACAAAGGTTTTTATGCCGATTCCGAAATATCCTATTACGATGCCGATAGTTCTAAAATTAAGGAAGTAATACCTGTATTGTATGGCAAAAAAACGGGTCAATATTATCGTTTTCACGAAGAAGGAACCTTAGCTGAGGAAGGCGAAATGGATAATGGTGTGAAAATTGGCAAGTGGGTTGAATACTATGAATCCGGCAACCGTCGTAAAAAAGAAGTTCAATACGGAAAAGATTGCTATGATACCACTGAGCCGCTTACTTTAAGAGAATATTCGGCAGACGGCAAAATGACTTTTGAGGATGAGAGCGTGAAAAGAAACTAGTCAATTTTCACAATTACCAATTTGTGCTTTAAAGACCGAACCTTGGTCAACCTGAAAACCAGGCTGAAGCAAAACTCCACCAGCCGACCAATATTCTACCCTTAGGTTTCCATTGATTTTTTTCGAAGAATTAAGATTGATTCCGGCAAGATATAAATCATTAGCTGTATGAATACCACTAATATTCTCTGTTTCGCAGGCTAATTGCATTTTGTAAATTATTCCATCGGGATAAGATATCAGGAATATATCACCATCCGGGCTTTCTCCAAAACTTACCAGACCTTCAAAATTTTCAGAAATTTTTTCAATAATTTTCTCGGGTTGCAGTTTCATTCTCCACACTTCCCCCGAATTATAATCCCCAAAAATATACCAGCCATTTAAGCCTGTAAATCGAGTGCCTCTGTACACATACCCACCGATTACACAAGCATTTTTATGGCCATTGAAATTATATCCGGCATAAGTGTGCACCGGGGCGGTGAGGTCTGTGCCCGAATTACAATAATTACTATGAATGGGGTAATCTCCTTCGAGGCAGCTCCACCCTAAATTTCTGTTTTCGAAAGTACCTGCCGGTAAAAAATCAACCTCCTCGTAACTATCCTGACCTACATCCCCCAGCCACATATCGCCGGTTACTTTGTCAAAAGAAAACCGCCACACATTACGCAAACCCTGGGCTATGATTTCATCCGGAATACCATCATTTAAAGCCAGATGCGGGTTGGTGGGTGGAAAAGCCAGAGTTCCATTTGTTACATCGATTCGTAATAATTTCCCCTTTATTGACCTTGTATTTTGGCCCGTCATTAATTCATCGCCTGTCATGCCCCGGGCCCCATTCGCTCCATCACCTGTTGTGGTATAAAGGTATCCATCCGGCCCGAAAATTAGATTACCTCCTAAATGACCATAATAACCCGGATAAGACAGTAAAATTAATTCGGAGTTTAAATCGGCAATATCCGGATTACTGGCATTACGACTAAAACGAGAAATGAAAATTGTCTGAATCGATTCTTTATAATATTTGATAAAAAAATAGCCATTGGTTGAATAATTGGGATGAAATGCCATACCATGTACTCCGCTATATGAACTTACCACTTTGGAATTAATATTGAGAAAAGCAGTACTATTAACAACTCCCGAAGTCGAAACCTTCCTGATTATCCCTTTATTTTCTGCTACGTATAAATTATTTTGATTGTCATATGTAATAATTACCGGATTTGAAAAACCACTTGCAAAAGGTTGCCAGTTTATTGTTTGAGCTTGTGAATCAGTAGAAAGTCCAAATTGAACCAACACAATTACAAACAACAAAGTGTATTTACTTAATAATTTCATTTTTAAATTTTACTTCCGGGTACCTTTTGTAAATTTAAAGGATTAAATACCTGGAAATTAGGTTTCCATTACATTTTATTATCATGAAATTTAAATTTTGCCTTCTGATATCTCTATCCCTGAATTCAATGGCTCAAAAAAAAATACAAACACAAACCCCTGATTTTTTAATACCGGAAAGTAAAAACACCTGGCTGGAAAAAAGAACTGAAATAAAAACAACTCTAGAAAACCTTTTGGCACAATCTGTTAAAAGTACTGAAATACCAGAGGCGAAAATAGTATTCAGGGAAAAGAGGGAAAATTATTTTTTGGAAAAATTTGAATTTCAGAATGGTGAAAACAGAACCGTAATGGGCTATTTTTTAATACCCGACAATGGTAAAGATAAACACCCTGTTATTTTTTATAGTCACTGGCATGGTGGGAATTATGATTTAGGAAAAGAAGAAATTTTTGGAACACATCATACTCCTGAAATTCCGGCAAAAGCTTTTCTGGAAAAAGGCTACGCCATAATGGCAATAGATGCCTATTGTTTCGGTGAAAGAAGTGGAAATGGCCCAAACGGCAAGCAGGAAACAGGTAGTAAAGAGGAATTATCGGAATCGAAATATCAACTCTGGCAAGGCCGTTCACTATGGGCAATGATGCTACATGATGATCACCTGGCACTTAACTACCTTTTTTCGAGGCCGGAAGTTGACGTCAATCGGGTAGGTGCTACCGGAATAAGCATGGGGGCTACACATACCTGGTGGATTATGGCTCTCGACGAACGCATTAAAACCGGAGTGGCTGTTGCCTGTATGACCCGCTATCAGGAACTTATTAAAGAACAAAAAATAGCCGCTCATGGAATTTATTATTTTGTACCAGGCATGCTCCAATATTTTGATACCGAAGCTATTATTTCACTCATTGCTCCCCGACCAATATTGTTTATGACAGGTGATCAGGATATAGGTTCGCCGGTATCGGGAATAAGAAAAATAGATGACAAAGTAAATTCCATATATAAACTATATGGCTCTGAAAGCAATTACAAAAACCTGATTTATCCGGGTATTGGCCATGAATACACCCCGGATATGTGGACCAATATGCTGAAATGGTTTGAGAATAAACTATAAAATTTTACTCCGCTACCTTCCCCTTCTTTTACCTCTTTTGGGCGGAATTACTTTGTTGCCTGATGACTTTTTCCGGCTGGAAGAATCTCTGCTTCTTCCACTCGATTTAGGCTTAAACCCACCCCTACTTTCCATCGCTGGTAGTACTTTTCCTCCTGATTCTATTAATTCCAGATCCATACTTCTTTTTTCGAGATCGGTGGATTTTACACTTACCTTTACCGTATCGCCAAAGCCAATAATCCTGCCTTTTCGTTGACCAATAACGCGGTAATTGTCGGCATCGTATTCGTAATAATCGTCGTTGAGATCGGCCAGCCTTACCATACCTTCGCAGCCCGTTTCTCCTACTTCCACAAAAATCCCGAAATCGGCAACTCCGGTTACTACTCCATCCCAAACTTTGCTGCGGTCTTCATAACTCATGAATTCCACTTGCTTGTACTTAATCGAAGCTCTTTCTGCTTCAGCGGCCAGTTTTTCCTGATCCGAAGCATGCTTGCATTTTTCTTCAAAATCCGACTTGCTTAAACTGGTACCCTGATCCAGGTAATGCTGAAGCATGCGATGAGCCATCATATCCGGATACCGACGTATGGGTGAGGTAAAGTGACTATAATGTTCAAATGCCAACCCGAAGTGACCCTGTGGAGAGGTGGAATAACGTGCCTTGGACATGGTTCTCACCGCCAGTGACTCCAGTACATTTTGCATGGTTGTGCCTTCTATTTCAAACATCAGTCCGTTGAGCGATTTGGATAAAGCCGCATCGCTGCTAATATTAATTTTAAAACCCATTTTACCCGCAAAAGCGGCGAATGTCTGTAGCTTTTCCGGGTTTGGTGGCTCGTGCACCCGGTATACCATTGTTGGAGCTGCTTCTTTATCTTTTTCAACTTGTTTGCGGAGTTTCTCATTAAACTTGCCAAAGTAAATGAATTCGGCCACTTTTTTATTGGCCAAAAGCATAAACTCTTCGATCAATTTGTGTGCATCTTTCCTTACCTTTTGATATACGCCAAGAGGCTTGCCGCTTTCATCGAGTTGGAATTTCACCTCGTTTGTTTCGAAATTAAATGCTCCTTTTTTAAATCGATCGCTACGCAAATTTTTAGCAATTTTATTCAGGTTTACGATAGCATCACTCAGGTTTTTTCCTGCATCGGCCAGTCTTTCAGGTACATTATCCAGAATTTCCTGAGCATCTTCGTAGGCAAATCTTTTGTCGGAATGAATAATGGCACGACCAAACCATTCTTTATGGACATTGCCATGCATGTCTATATCAAATACTGCAGAAAAAACCAACTTGTCTTCATTTGGGCGAAGCGAGCACAGATTATTTGAAAGTTTCTCCGGTAGCATCGGAATCGTACGATCCACGAGGTATACAGAAGTAGCTCTTTTGAAAGCTTCTTCTTCTAAAACGGTTCCGGGGAGCACGTAATGCGTAACGTCTGCAATGTGAATTCCAACTTCAAAATTGCCATTTCCAAGATCCCGGTAGCTCAGGGCATCGTCAAAATCTTTGGCGTCGGCCGGGTCAATGGTAAAAGTAAGTACCTCCCGAAAATCCTTTCGTTTGGCAATTTCCTTCTTATTTATTTCCACCGGAATCGACTCAGCCAGTTTTTCCACATCTTCCGGAAATTTCACCGGTAAGCCAAACTCGGCCATGATGGCGTGCATCTCGGCGTCATTATCTCCCGACTTTCCTAAAACCTCCACCACCCTGCCGCTGGCCTGCTGAAAATCAGTTGGATATTGGGTGATTTTAACAATTACAAGGTCGTTGTTTTCCGCATTTTCAACGTTGCCTCTGGCTATAAAAATATCTTCGTGGAAATTTCGGTTATCGGGTTTTACAATGGCATAATTGGTGTAAACTTTAATTTTCCCAACAACCTCCGATCGGCCTCTTTTAATTATTTCTACCACTTTACCTTCCGGATTTCCTCCTTTTCTGGAAGTTTTATTAAGGAGCTGTACTTGCACGGTATCTCCGTTTAAAGCCCCATTTAAGCCGCTACTATCAATAAAGACGTCTTTCTCTTCGCTATCCACCCGCACAAACCCAAAGCGTGGATTAACATGATCCAGAATACCGGTTAAGAATGCACTCTTTTCTTTTCCCGATCCTTTCATGTACTTATTTCTTCCAGCCATTTGCAGTTTACCTTCGTCGAGTAATTCTTCCAAAATTAACTTGAAGAATGTTTGGTCATCCTTATCGTAAACATTGAATTGATTGTATAAATCGGATAAGGTGAATGGTCTTTCTCTGTGGTGATCAAAAAGTTGTATGATTTCCAGTTTCTGCTTTTGTATTTCTGTTTTTTTCTTTTTAGACATAAATCTTACTAGTAAATCTTCCGTTTTCGTCTGAACAATGCACGAATTTCATCAATTCCGGAAGTTGTATTTTTTATAGAGTTAAATATCGACAAGTTTTGCCGAATTTACTCTTTCATAAGGTAGAACAATCAATTCTTGTTGAAAATTTAAAACCGGGCATTATTTCTTTCATTAAATTACTAAACACGAAATAGACTGATGTGTGAAAACCTCTTGATTCAACTGATAATTCCTTAACTTTTTAGTTTTTATACATTTTTGCTCGAAACCTTATCCCATCTTAAGTGTTATCGATTAATAAGCCTTAATTTTGCTGGCCAAAATAAAAAAACACTTTTCTTAAGAATGAAGACCTACTTTTTGCAAGTAAAAGAAGTTATAAAAGAAACAGAAGATGCCTCTACAATTGTTTTCTGGCATCCTTTGAGTGAGCAGGTAAAATATAAAGCCGGGCAGTTTCTGACATTGATTGTTCCGGCAGATAATGGCAAAAAGGTAAGAAGGAGCTATTCGATGTCTTCATCGCCACATACCGATACGGCTGTGGCCGTAACCGTGAAAAGAGTACTCAATGGCTTAGTTTCCAATTATTTACTCGACAATGTAAAAACCGGAGATTTTATTGAAGTGGTGGAGCCGATGGGTCATTTTGTGGTGGAGCCGGATTCCGAAGTAAAAAGACATTTTGTGCTGATAGGTGCCGGTAGTGGTGTTACTCCTTTAATGTCGATTGCCAAGTCTATCCTGAAAATGGAACCACAAAGTCAGGTATCTATGGTATATGGCAACCGCGACGAAAGCAGCATTATTTTCAGAAAAGAACTGATGAAAATGGAGTTGCAATATGCCAGTAATTTCAAGCTTGCCACGGTGCTGAGCAAAGCGAGCGACAATTGGGCCGGACTGAGAGGCAGGATAAATAAGGCAAATATTGTAGCCATTCTGAAAGAGATGAATGTGCATTTCAAAGAAGAAGAATTTTATATGTGCGGCCCGGAAGGTATGATGGATGAGCTGGTAAGCACACTTAATATGTTTGATGTTGATCCCCACAAAATACACCGCGAAAATTTCCATGCTCCGGTAATGGGTGAAGATGAGCCAGAAAATGAGGCGGATGAAAGTTTACAGGAGCGGGAAATCACTGTAAATTACGATGGTGAAACTTACACCTATAAAGTGCAGCCACATCAATCTATTCTGGAAGCAGCATTGGATCAGAATATCGACTTACCTTACTCGTGTCAGGCAGGAATGTGTACGGCCTGTCTCGGCAAATGTATCAGTGGAAAAGTAAAAATGGATGAAGAAGACGGACTAACCCAGTCGGAAATTGATCAGGGTTTTGTTCTTACCTGTGTGGGTCATCCACTTACAGCCGACGTGGTAATTGAAATTGAATAATAATGAAAAAGCCTGATAACAAACTTTTAATCAGGCTTTTTCTATTTTCACAAGCTTGCGTTTACTTCTCGAACTCGCCTATTTTCTTTTCGTAAAGTTTTTTACTTTCTGATACGGCGGTATTCAATTCTTTCATGATATCATCCACCCTGCCTTCAATGCTTTTCATTTGAGCATTGATGTCATCAAAAGAATTTAAGGCTACGGCCACTTCCAAAGCTTTCACCACATCTACCGCATCTTTATGCAAAAGCTTAAGCTTATCGATGGCTTTTGAGGTATTTACTAAAGTAGCCTCGTATTTTATACGGGTACTTTTTATTGCCGAAAGTAGCTCATTTTTACTCTTTGCATCACTCAGGCTATTCGTTTGCTCTTCCATAGCCACAAACAGGTTTTCGGCTTTGGTTTTCAAATCATCGTATTCTTTTGTCAGGTTTTTAACTTTTTTATCTACATCTTCCCATTGACCGTATACTTTGGCAAATTCCTTATCTTCATTTTTGGCATTTCCCAAAGCACCTTTTAGGGCATTTAAAGAGGTAAGGCCGTCAGTAACTTCGGTATTAGCCTGTTCTTTTTTCTTTTCGAAAGATTCAACCTGACTTTTAAAATTTTCTTTAAGCCTGGGCAGGTTTTCGGGGCTTTTGTTTTTCCAACAGGCCGAAAACGTTAATGCTAAAAAGAGGGTAGCAAATAGGGATTTCATTGTATGAAGGATTTTAGAATGTGAAATTAAAAATGCTAAATTAATCAGGTTTGAATAAAAAAATTGAATTTACTAAAATGAAAATGCTGTCAAATCCAATGGGTCTTCGTATTCCTTTTGCAATTGCTTTAATTCTTCAAGAAGAGATTTGACCTTAAAAGAATACGCAACCTTTTCAGCGAGGTTGTTTACTTCTTCCGGGTCTTTTATTAAGTCAAAAAGTAAAATTTTATTGGCTTTGGGGTATACAATTAGTTTGAATCCGTCTTTTCGAATCATCCGTTGCAATTCCAGATATGCTCCATAAACGCCATTTAATTCCGATTTTGGCTCCTTGTTTTGTACCAAAGGCAACAAACTGTTGAATTCCACAAATTCCGGTTTTTTTATTTTAGCCACATCGAGAGCGGTTGCCATAATATCTTGCAAAAACACATCCTCGTCCACTTTTTTCCCTTTCGGAATTCCCGGCCCGGCAATCAACAGTGGTACCCGCATGCTGTGGTCATACATATTTTGTTTTCCCATAAGTCCGTGCCGACCGATAGCCAATCCATGATCGGAAGTTAAAAAAATCAAGGTGTTTTCACGCAAACCTTTGTCTTTTAAGTCCTTAATTATCAAGCCAATTTGCTCATCCATGTGCGAAATAATGGCATAATACTCCTGCAAGTGGGTTTTTATGGCAAGTTCCGTTCGTGGAAAAGGAGCCAGAGCTTCATCGCGTAAACCCGGACCAAGTCCTATTTCATCGTGAAGTGGATAATCTGGCATAAAATTTTCCGGTATTTCGATTTCTTCTAATGGATACATGTCCACAAATTTCTGTGGCGACTGACGTGGATCATGAGCCGCATTGAAAGCCAGATACATAAAAAACGGATTTTCCAATTTGGCAGCATGATCCAGAAAACCGATGGCGTCGTCTTTTAACACTTCACTCCAGTGTTTCCCTCCCTTCCAAAATCCACCTTTTGAGGTGTCTGTTGGCGACCAACTTCTATCATTTGCCGATAAGGGTCTCAGGTAACCAATCGGTCTCTCATCCGCATTGGTTTCCGTACTATTGCTTAAACCTGATTTAAGGGCAAGCATTACTTTTTTATTATCATAAAAATCCCCTGGCATACCTCCGCGAATATGAGCGGTATGATTAAATACACTTTCAGCCGATATGTCTACATGCCATTTGCCACTCATATATGTTTCATAACCAGCCTGTTCCATTAGTTTGGGCCAGGTGTTCGTTCTTGCCAATGAGTCATTTTTCTGCCAATTAACCCTGTTTTTATTTGCCCGCCACACACTCATTCCCGATATCATCATCGATCGCGATGCCGTACACACAGCTCCACTCCAGGAGCCCATGTTATAAGCATGAGTGAGTGTGGTGCCATCTGCCATCAACTGATCGATATTCGGGGTTTTTACCTGTTTATTGCCCAAAGCATGCACAGCCCGATAGGTGAAGTCATCGGTAAAAAGAAACAGAATATTTGGCTTTTTTTCTTTCTCTTCATCTGACTTAAAGGAAAAAATAAGTGTGAAAAAACAAAAAATTAAAATCCGGAAAGTATTACTTATCATGGGAATCTAAATTTTCAGTAAGGATTAAGGTTGAAATATCAAATGCAACAGTATTTGAGCGAATAAGTTAAATTTTTATCCTTAATTTCGATTTAATTATAACAATTAATCTGTACAAATACCTCGTAATACCAAATTTAGGCGGATACTTGTTAATCCTGTTTCCCAATTAGATTTTATTTCTGTTTCTGATTTAAAAAAGTTTTTATGACTCTTGAAATCCCGTTTTCTTTCGAAAAATTTAAGCAAAATCCGATTGTCGGAATTATACGCGGTTATGATTGGGAAAAAGTAAGGTGGATTGCCGGAATTTATCAGGAAGCAGGTTTTTTCACTCTGGAAATTACCATGAATACGGAAGGAGCTTCTTCCCTAATTGCATCACTAATAAAAGAATTCCCGGATTTAAACATCGGTGCGGGCACTGTTTGCACAATTTCAGACTATCAAAAAGCCAAAGTAGCCGGTGCACAGTTTATTGTAACGCCTATAATCGATGAAAAAGTAATTGAAGCTTCTGTAAAAGATGGCCTGCCCATTTTCCCTGGTGCATATACCCCGACCGAAATTTATAAAGCCTGGTCGCTGGGTGCTACAGCCGTAAAAATATTTCCTGCCACCCAATTGGGAGTAAGCTTTATCAAAGATATCAAAGCACCTTTAAACCAAATCAAAGTATTACCTACCGGTGGAGTTTCACTGGAAAATATCCGTTCCTTTTTTGAAGCCGGTGTTTATGGTGTAGGAATGGGCAGCTCGCTTTTACCTAAAAATATGATTGACAAAAAGGATAGTGATGAGCTTTCAAATCATTTTTGGGCGATAAAAAAGCAAATAGTAGACTTGCTGTAGAAAATAATTTGGGTATTTATTAAAAAAAAGGATTGGGGCCATTTTTACTGTGCAAAAGTGTCATACACATCAATTCTTTGACAAGATTTTGTTCGCGATAATTAAACTTATTGATCTGATTTGTTAAATTGCTTTTTGACCTGATAATCTTTAGAAAAGCAAGCCAAAAATTACATTTTCGGAATTTCAAATTATGCATGTTAAGTCTTTCGGTTTAGAACATTTTATACTGATTCTGGTATTGGTTTACCTTACCTTTTCGTGCACCCCGGAAATTCCAAAAGATATCGAAGATTCCATGGCAGCCTTACCCGAAGAAATTGATTATAATTTTCACGTAAAACCCATTTTGTCCGATAAATGCTTTGCTTGTCACGGCCCTGATAAAGCCAAGCAAAAGGCGGGTTTAAGATTAGATGCGGAAGAATCGGCTTATGCCGAACTGGCAGAATCACCAGGTAAAAGAGCCATTAAGCCGGGAAGCCTTCGGCGAAGCGAGGTTTTTAAACGAATTGTTTCAGAAGATCCCGAATATCGGATGCCCACGCCGGAATCTCACCTGAATTTAAATACGTACGAGAAAGCCGTATTAATAAAGTGGATTGAACAAGGAGCCGTATACAAACCGCATTGGGCTTTTGTAAAACCCGAAATGCCCGATTTGCCAAAGGTAAAACACCCCGAGTTGGTTCAATCGCCTATCGATAATTTCATTCTGAAAAAAGTGGAGGAAAAAGGTCTTGAACCTTCAAATAAAGCAGATAAAGAAACCTTACTTCGCCGCGTGTCTTTTGATTTAACCGGACTGCCACCTTCCCTGGAAGAAATCAGGGATTTTAAAAATGACACGAATACAAATGCCTTTGAAAAAGTGGTGGATCGCTTACTCGCATCCCCACATTATGGAGAACACATGGCCGTGGATTGGCTCGATTTAGCCCGTTTTGCCGACACGCACGGCTATACGGTAGATCGCGAAAGAGACATGTCGCCTTACCGTGATTGGGTGATTGCAGTTTTTAATAAAAATCAGCCCTATGATAAATTTATACTCTGGCAGCTGGCCGGTGATTTAATGCCCCATCCCAGCAAAGAAATGCTCATAGCCACCGCATTTAACCGCAACCACCAGCAAAATATGGAGGGCGGTATCATTGAAGCCGAATTTCAGTCAGAATATGTGGTGGACCGTACCAATACCCTGGGCGAAGGTTTTTTAGGCCTTACTGTAGGATGTGCCAAATGCCATGACCACAAATACGATCCTTTTTCTCAAAAGAATTATTACGAACTCTATAGTTTTTTCAACAACGTAAAAGAAGCCGGCCAAATATCCTGGGATGATGCCATGCCCTCCCCCACTCTTTTACTACCTACTAAAGAGCAGGAAAAAGTAATAGCCTACATAAACGCCGAATTGACCCAAAATGAGAACGACTTGAATCAAATTAAAAAAGCCGCACAACCCGAACTGGAAAAGTGGCTGAAAAGTGAAGCGTATAAATCTTTATCACGGGCATCTATTTTAAAAAAGGGGCTAACAGGAAAGTATAGCTTTGATGCAAAAACCCTAAACAATGAGCTCAACAACAAAGAAAAAGGATTTTTTACCATTGAAGCGGGCTCAAAGGAAGATCCCGAATTTATTACCACGCCAGATGGTTATGGCTTACTATTAAATGGCGATAGTTGGTTGGATTGTGGTGGAGCGGGCGTTTTCGGCAAATCGGACCCATTTTCGGTTTCTATTTCTGTAAATATTCCCAAAGAACTCTCCGAAGGTGTTATTTTTCATAAATCCATTTCCGAAAGACTTTACAATTTTCGCGGGTATCACGTGTATTTAAGGAAAAACGGTACACTCGAGGCCGCACTTTCGCATGTGGCTCCCTCCAATGCCATAACTAAAGCGAGTAAAATAAAAATGCCTCGTGAGCAATGGTGTAATCTCACCATGACTTACGACGGTTCTTCCAAAGCCCAGGGGCTTAAATTATACCTGAATGGTGAGCTTCTTGAAATGAACACTGAGACAGATCACCTCAACAAAGAGATACTATTTGACAAAAATAGATTCAAAAATCAGCCGGGTTTGCAAGTCGGCGGCTGGGCAAGAGGCTCCGGACTAAAAAATGCCAAAGTGGATGATATTTTGATTTTTAACCGCCAATTAAGTGAGCTGGAAATCGGAATTTTGTTCAATTACAAAAAAACGGCTCAAATCACCCAAAAAAATGTTTCTGATT